>DASPJH010000613.1:0-5197 GCA_035628715.1 Bacteroidia bacterium | reverse complement strand
TATAAAAAATAAGTGTTTACATGCCTTAAGCCAACAACAATATTGTTATTAATATTCCGTATACCTTTTATTGGCGGGGTAAAGCTTCGGGCGCCCCATACATCATAGGTGTAATAATCCAGGTCGTGCCGGCGTGGAACCTGGTTAGTATCCATGTAGTTAAAAAAGTTCCATGCCCTGTTAACAGACAAGCCACCGGCCCACCTTGCCACCGGCGAATAAAAGGGCCGGTCAAAAGAAATTCCTGCCTGGCTGAAATCACGGTTATGGCGGTAAAATATTTCTGATGATATATAAGTGTTGCTTATATTGTTTATCCGGTACCGGGTGTTATACTCATAAAAATCAGAGTAGATATTGTAGGAATACGATTGCTCAAACTGCTGGCCCAGCCCTAGGAAATTCCGGTCTCGAAAGGTGGCGCGGGCAGTGGACGACGTTATAACAACAGGCACCACTATTGACCATTTATCCTGCACCAGCACTTTAATATCCACGCTATCACGGCTGAAATCCCTAAGAGGAATAATATATATCCTGGCGTCGTTTATATACCCTGCGGTACGCAACATCCTTTCCGATTCTGTAATATAAAAAGTATTTAACACGTCCCCTTCTTTGAATAATAAAAAATTGCGGATAATAAAATTACGGGTGGACGTATGAACCCGGTTCCCCAATTTCTGAAAAGGGTTTTTCTCCACAGCGGCATCACTGTTCACGGTGGTGTCATTTACTGAGTGGCCAAAGGGGTCAAGTACTTCAATGCTTATATGGCGGATTATTTTCCCGTTAAAGCGTGTAAGGGCAAAATCCCTTCGCTGGTCTTCGCTTAGAGGTTTAGTGGCAACCTTTGTGGGAGCAGGATCTACAAATACAGCATGATAAAGTAGTTTGGTGATTTTACTTTTGTAGGCTACTTTTTTTATTTTCCGGTAAATGGACAGGGTGTCTTTTTTTTCCTGGGCAAAAGCAGGGCTTACCGGTAATAAAAATAATATCACCGGAAGGAATTTTATTATTTTTATAACCCCTCTCATTACCCCGAGCCTGTAGCTACTATATTCAATGACGCAATTACCGTGCGTTATTGTTGGGTTGGGTGCTGGTTATTTTTATTTCCCGCGATATTGTTACGAAACTACATTACTCCTCGGGTTTCTTTAACCTCCACTTCAACTACCACAGCATATTTATTAGGTTCAATGCGCATGCCTTTATGTCGTGCATATACTTGTGTAAACTCAGCCCCAAAATATAATATGATTGAGGAGTAATATACCCAGGCAAGCAAGAGGATAAGCGAACCTGCGGCACCATAAGCGCTTATGGTGGCACTTTGTTTTAAATAGAAGCCTATAAGATAGCGTCCCAGCAAAAAAAACAGGCTGGTAACAACAGCGCCCCGCATTACATACCGCCAGCCTATTTTAGCATCGGGCAGCACTTTGAAAATAAACATGAATAACACAGTTATGGCAGCAAAAATCAGCACGTAATCCATTACCACCAGTGAGTCTACCAGTTCGTCATCAAAAAGAGCTTTGAGTTTTCTTAAAGACAGTTCCAGCAGGTAGCTTGCCACCAATGATACTACCAGCACAAAGCCTAGCACCAGTATCATTGAAAAAGACAGGACGCGGTTTAACACCAATTTTATAAGCCCTTTTTGGGGCTTGGTTTTTAGTCCCCATATCTGGTTAATGCTGTCCTGTATTTCACTAAATATACCTGTGGCTGTAAGCAGCAGGGTTGCTCCGCTTATGATGGTAGAAAGCACCGTATCATGCCTTATAGAGGTTTCTTTAAGCACATTCTGAATTTGAGCGGCAGCTTCAACACCCACATATTCTACTATCAACCCAAAAACTTCCCCCTGGATAGCCTCACGACCGAAAAATATACTGCCCAGTCCTATAATCAGTACCAGCATAGGAGCTATTGAGAATATGGTATAATACGATAGCGCGGCGCTTAACTTGGGCACTTTGTCTTCATTAAATGCTGCAAAGGTTTCTTTCAGCAGCTTCCACGTAGTTTTAAGATTTTTTTTGACACGCGCCATATTCCTGGTGGTTCAAATCCTATTCCACCCATGGCATGATTTTTTTATTTAATTTACAAAAAGTCAGCTATATGAACAACGGAAAGCCAGCAGATGGCAAGCCTAAAAAGGAGCTTACGCCCCGCAGGAGAAAAAGAAGAAGGATACTGAGGATTATTTTGATAACCCTGGTAGCCGCACTAATAATTTTCAGGTTATTACTTCCACGCATTGTATTAAATTATGTAAATAAGACTTTATCGGAAATGGAAGAGTATTACGGACATGTGGAAGACATCGATCTCCACTTGTACCGTGGAGCTTATGTGATTAAAAATATCAAAATATTAAAACTTGAAAGTAAAGATAAAAAAACCACTGATACGCTTCCATTTTTTAAATCCGATGCAATTGACCTTTCTGTTGAGTGGAAATCACTATTTAAAGGCAGAATAGTGAGCGAGCTGGAGTTTACCAAACCAGTAATTAATTACGTAAAAGGCAGCAACCCGGATAAGGAAGTTAAGCAGGATACAGCTGACTTCCGTAAACTGGTAAAAGACCTGGTGCCAATAAAAATCAACCGCTTTCAAATTGTTAATGGCGAAATACATTATATAGATCCTGGAGCAAAACCAAAAGTTGATGTATTTATGAGCAATATCCAGGTATTGGCTACCAACCTCTCTAATGTTACCGAAAAAGGTGAACTGTTGCCGGCGCGCATGCGTGGAACCGGAGACATATATGATGGCCGGTTTGTGCTGAATACACGGATGAACTTGCTGGAGAAGGACCCTACGTTTGATTTAAACGCCGAGTTAATAAGCCTGAACCTGGTGAACCTGAACCAGATGATGCAGGCCTACGGGAATTTTGATGTTAAAAAAGGGAATTTTAGTTTATATACTGAATTTGCTGCTAAAAGGGGTGAGTTTAGCGGATATGTAAAACCCATTATTAAAGATTTGGATGTAGTGCAGTGGAATAAAGAAGAAGGTGATTTTAAACAAATACTGTGGGAAACGCTTGTAGGCAGTGTAGCAGAAGTTTTTCAGAATCAAAACAAAGAGCAGCTTGCCACCAAAGTTGATATAAACGGGAAATTTACCGACCCTAATATAAATACATGGCGTGCTATAAGCTATGTGCTTAGAAATGCCTTTGCAAAAGCTTTGCAGCCGGCAATAGACGAAACGATAAATATTGGTAATATAAATGAAGACCCAGGCAAAAAAACCTTTTTAGAAAAAGTTTTTGGGGATAAGGATAAAGACAAGAACAAAAAGGACGATAAGAATAAAAAATAAGAATTAAATAAAGCGATGTTTAAACGAAAAATTATTATCGTATTGGCGATAATCCTGCTGATAATAATTTTAATCGGCGCCTGGTTCTATTTTAATCCAAAAAAGGCGTTACAGTTTGTTGCGCCCGACCTTGAGAAAATTGAGCTGATTCACGGAGTTTTAAAAAATGATACGGTTTATTTAGATGTTTTTGCTGTATTGCAAAACAAAGCCCCGTATAAAATTACTATTGACAGTTTGATTTTTGATATTATTCTGGATACTACGGTATTGGTAAAAGAGCGCAGGGCCATTAACATAAAAATGGGGAGCGGGCAGGTAGACACTACAAAATTATCTTTAAAGCTACCCGTTAAGAAAGCACGTAAGGTAATTGAGCGCCTGCAGGGCAGGGACTCAACCACGCTTACCGGAAATTTCAGGGTAAAGTATAATACTTTTTTAGGAAGAGTAGATGTTCCTTTCTCACGGGTAAGGGGAATTAAAGTGCCTAATCCGCCTGAAATAACTGTTACTGATATTTTACGTGAAAAAGTAGAGTTCTTTAAAGGTAAGGCCAGCATTATAACCGGTGTACAGGTAGTTAATGAAAATAAACATGTTACAGTAAAGCTAGATAGCCTTAAATATGAAATTGCTTTGGGCGAAGGCATAAAAGCCTACGGCAGTTATAACCATACTGTAACAGTTGCCGGCGGAGCTGTTACCCAAATTAAGCTGCCTGCAAAAATAGAGGTGGATAAACCCATGGCTACGCTGCTTAAGGTGTTATTTGATAAAGATGAGGTAAACTTTACCCTTACTCTTTCGGCATTGCTTACTGCAGGTAAAGCTGAAGAATTACCGGTTGAATTTACAATCGTAGGCATAACTGAAATAATGAAATAGGTTGCAAAGGCCTGAGAACTAGAGGGGATGTTTAGTATAGTTCATGTATTGCTAAATCTTATTGGCATGTTAATTGTTCCCTGATAATTTTTAACTTACAGCTATAACTACAACCAACCTGGGCTATGAAGAGGGTTTTGATAATAGATGATGAAAATGATATAACGCATAACCTGAAAAATATATTAGTAAGGAACCTTGCCTGCGAAGTGCAAACGGCTACTAGTTTCCGTGGTGCTTTGGACAGTTTGAAAGAGTATGCGCCCGACCTTGTGTTTTTGGACATAAATTTGGGGGATGGTAATGGATATGACCTGCTGCCAATGATTAAAAACAATAAGGCTATACGAGTGGTTATGATGAGTGCCTATGAAAAGGATTATGAGCGGATACGCCAAAGCGGGGCACATATTTTTATGCAGAAACCTTTTACAAAAGAACATGTTTTGGATGCACTTGAACATGTGGGTGCAACCTGACAGGCAGTGGAATTTTTTGCCCAGTTCATTAAAAATATGTAGAAAATAATCCACATGGGAATAATTAAAATTAAAAACACCCTCCATCTATGAATAAAATACTGTGCATTGATGATGATACCGATATATGTTTTCTTCTTCAAAAATTCCTCTCAAAGCAAGGATACACAGTAGAAACAGCTTTTGATGGTAACAGCGGGCTGAAAAAGCTGAAGGCTGAAAAGTTTGACCTTGTGCTTTGCGATTTCAGGTTGCCTGATAAAGATGGCCTGGATATGATAAAAGAGATACGCATAATCAGGCCGGCTGCGCAAATTATTATAATTACCGGGTATTCGGATGTGAGAATGGCGGTTAAAGCCATGAAATACGGTGCGCACGAATATGTTACCAAGCCCCGCTATCCTGAGGAAATTCTTATAAGCATCAAGGATGCCCTGAATTCGCCTTCCAAATCCTCTTCTTCTCAAGCTGTG
>DASPJH010000612.1:0-6021 GCA_035628715.1 Bacteroidia bacterium | reverse complement strand
GGGCTTCGGCTATTGAAAACAACTGATATATAAATGCAACCCAGGGTAGCCGTAGTAATTCTTAATTTTAATACCCGCAAATGGCTGGAGGCTTTTCTCCCGTCGGTATTGCAAACCCAATACGGCAACCTGGAAATTGTAGTGGCCGATAATAATTCCACCGACGATTCTGTGCGGTTTGTGGAGGAATTTTACCCATCGGTAAGCATAATTACGTTACCTAAAAATTATGGTTTTGCAGGCGGTTATAACGAATGCTTAAAACAGGTCACCGCTGATTATTTTGTGTTATTAAACAGCGATGTACAGGTTACCCCCAACTGGGTGCAGCCGGTAATTGACCTGATGGAGACCGACACTGCCATTGCCGCCTGCCAGCCTAAAATCCTCTCATGGCACGATAAAGCCAAATTTGAATACGCAGGCGCTTCAGGCGGGTATATTGATGGAATGGCCTACCCCTTCTGCCGTGGGCGCATTATAGACCATTTGGAAACGGATAACAGCCAGTATAATTCGGTAGAGGAGGTGTTCTGGGCCAGCGGTGCAGCTATGTTTATACGGGCAGCCAACTACCGGGAAGCTGGTGGACTGGACGCCGATTTTTTTGCCCACATGGAAGAAATTGATTTGTGCTGGCGATTAAAAAACCGGGGTTATAAAATTATGGCGCAGCCCGCATCGGTGGTATACCACGTGGGCGGCGGAACCCTGTCAAGGCAGAATCCCCGTAAAACCTTTTTGAATTTCCATAACTGCATTGCCATGATGGTAAAAAATATGCCCGGCAATGAACTGTGGTGGAAACTGCCCCTTCGGTTTATAATGGACGATATGGCCGCCGTAATGTTCCTGTTTTATGGCAACTGGCGCGATATGCTGGCGGTTTTCAGGGCGCACACCTTATTTTCCCTTCAGGCAGGAAAATGGTTCAAACGGAGAAGAGAACTAAAAAAATACCGCAGCAACCCCAATAAAACCGGCATTTATAAAAAGAGTATTGTACTGGGATTTTTCCTGAGTAAAAAGAAAGAGTTTTCGAGGCTGGATTTTTAAATCAATTTTTAATCCATTTTATCCATCCCGGCAGGCGGTTTTGTTTCACGCTGTAATAATATACCGGCTTAGCTCCCAGTCCGCGGTAAAAACGGGCTATGCCCTCAATTTCGCTGCCTTCAAAATCCAGCACCAGGTCATGCCCGGCATGTTTTTTAATAAAACCATCAAAAATGGCATACATAGCGCCGTTTTGCAGCCCGTAATTATCGCCGCCGCCTAATAAATAATAAGCATAATTATGGTCCGTTAAAATTAACACACCCGCACATAAGGTATTGTGATCATCATAAGCTCCCCAGGCTTTTAATCCGCCCATTTTTACAGCGGTATTCACCAGCCGGTTCAGGCGTATATAGTCCTCGTCTTTAATTTCCGGGGTTTTTGAGGCATAATTATTCCTATATAATTTAATTATGCTGGCGGGGTCGGCATTTTCCATCACGGTTATTTTAGCTGCTGCCGCTTTCTTCAAATTCCGGCGGGTATTGTCGTTATAACCTGCATACAGCTTCTCATAGGTAGTGATTAAAGGCAGGTGATGGTCGGTTTTTTGTTTCAGGTTTACCTTATTATTACCTGGTTGCGAGTAAATATTAACCTGTAAATCTATAAAACTAAAATGGCGCGGAATGGATTTAAAAAAAGTATCCACCTGGCTGCTGGATATCATAGAGGAGGCAAAAACGCCCAGCTGCTGGCAAAAAAACGGCTGGTAAGTATAGGTAAACCCCCATTTTTTGCGTACGGGCAGCGGCATAACAGCTACATAATCACCCATCACGAGGGCGTCCCAGTCGTCGCAAACTTCGTCCAGGTACCAGCTATAGGCATAAATCAGGCTGTTATAAGCGGTATGAATGCAATTGTTCCACTTATTCTCGTCAATATCAGCTCTATGCAGGTAATTAATTTCCATTTTTGCCAAAAGTAAGCATCCATTTATAAACTTCACGCCATCCTTTCCACTCTCCAAATTCGCTAAGCGATTCATTATGCCACAGAACGTGTACGTTTCCTCCGTATTTCACAGGCCATTCAAGCAGTTTACCTATTTCTTCCTTAGCCTGCTGCGGGGTTAGTTTCATGTAATTTTTCAGGGTTACATCCATCAGCGCAAAAGGGTAAACAGTTAACCCGGTAGTTTGTTCCCGCTCTAAATCATACCATAAGAAAGGAAACGCTGTGCCCGCCCTGTACCCGGTTTCCTCAGCAAAGCCCATGGTGTAATCTTCAGTTATCCCGGCCTCAATAAGGCAGCGGTAGGTGTATGGCAATTGCAGCATTAGGTAGTGCTGGCGGCTTATGGTTACCGGTTTTTCAATAATATCTTCCAACCGCGCTTTTTCTTTTTTCATCAGGGCGGCATTTTTTTCTGAGGGATAAGACGGGTGCACGCCCACCGGGTAGAGAGCGGCCAGCCGTTTCACAATCCGCCTGAATTTTTTGTTTGTATACGGAGTAGGGTCGTCTTTTGGCCCGCGGTCACCCACATGGATAAAGAACTTTGGGGTTACACCGGCCTCGGCATGCAATTGCTCCATCCATTCAAATATATCATTGGGGTCTGGCTTCAGGCGGGAGGTAACCAACAGCCGCGTCAAAGCGTTTCGCAGGTTACCTTTTAGCAGCTGCTTTGCCATACCGCCCACGATTCGCTTTAATCCTTTATACCGGAAGTAAAAGGCCTGGTCTATATCCAGCGTCGGTATAATTTTAAAGGCTTTAGGCTGAATATTGATGCCGAATCTGCTGCTTAGCAGCTGCCCGAATTTATGAACCCAGATGTCCACCAGGGGTCGCCCGGGATAAGGCACCAGGCCGGGCAGCAGGTCATGGAAAGTACTGTATCTGTCAGTTCCTGTGAAGCCCCTTTTCCAGTCTGAATATTCTCCTATCCGGCTCAACAGGTAAAAAACAGCGCTGAAAATGTCAAGCGGGATATCGCCGCCATCTACATCAAAGATTATTTCCTCATCGTCCCATTCGCCAACTCCAGGCTCGCTTGTCCGGGTACCTGTTTCTTCCAGAAATCCTGAGGGTGTAATCTGTAACGCCCCTTCAAAGTCTTCCCCGCTATAATTTATCCGTGCAGCGGATGAGGTCGCAAACTCGTCTGCATGGGTAGTAATAGTATATGGCAAGCCCAGCATGGAGCCAAATACGTGGTTCACCACATATTGCAGCCGGGGGGTGTTGTGCTTGCAATAAATACTTACCATTACCGATTTTATTAAATACTTTTGCAAATTAACCAAAACCCGCAACGTACTCTTAGTTTTAGATGAAAACCGCTTTAATTACAGGTATAACAGGGCAGGACGGGGCTTACCTGGCCGAATTTCTGCTGAATAAAGGATACGAGGTACACGGTATTAAACGCCGCAGCTCGCTTTTTAATACCGACCGTATAGACCATTTGTACCAGGACCCGCATGAGAAAAATGTGCGCCTGAAACTGCATTACGGCGACCTGACCGACAGCACCAACCTTATCCGTATTGTGCAGGAAACACAACCGGACGAGATATATAACCTGGCCGCCCAGAGCCACGTGCACGTGAGCTTTGAAACGCCTGAGTACACGGCCAACTCTGATGCTATTGGTACGCTGAGGATACTGGAAGCCATACGCATACTGGGGCTTACAGAAAAGACTAAGTTTTACCAGGCGTCCACCTCTGAATTGTACGGGTTGGTGCAGGAAGTGCCCCAAAGCGAAAAAACACCGTTTTACCCCCGCTCTCCGTATGCTGTGGCTAAAATGTATGGCTACTGGATTACTGTAAACTATAGGGAAGCCTATAATATGTATGCCTGCAACGGTATTTTATTTAACCACGAATCGCCTATACGCGGGGAAACCTTTGTTACCCGTAAGATTACCCGTGCCGCCTCAAAAATAGTGCTGGGGTTGCAGGAAAAACTATACGTGGGTAACCTGGATGCCCAGCGCGACTGGGGTCATGCCAAGGATTATGTGGAGGCCATGTACCTGATGCTGCAGCAGGAAAAAGCCGAAGACTTTGTGGTAGCTACCGGCATAACCACCCGGGTGCGCGATTTTATCCGCATGGCGTTTGGATACCTGGGCATTACCATTGATTTTAAAGGGGGTGGCGTTAAGGAAACCGGCGTGGTTTCTTCTATTAATATTAACCGGCTGAACGAGCTGGACATTGAAACAGGTTTGAAAGAAGGACAGGAAATTATTGCTGTCGACCCCCGTTATTTCCGCCCTACTGAAGTGGACCTGCTGATTGGAGACCCATCAAAAGCAAAACTGAAGCTGGGATGGGAACCCAAATACGACCTGAAAGCCCTGGTGGATGATATGATGCGCGGTGACTTGAAGCTGATGAAGAAAGACAAGTACATGCACGAGGGCGGTTATAATATTCTGAATTATTATGAGTAGTACGGCCTTGTCCCTCATCCCCGTTAGTTAACTCTCTTGCCATTGTATAATGCCGCCCTTCTCCTGGAGGAGTAGGGACTTGCCAGAGAGTCGAAATTTAGGGGTAATGCCGGGATGAGGGAACTATGATACAAAATATACAATTAATCTCCTCTCCCTTGCAACCCGAAAAGCGCACTGCATACCTGCAAATACACGTAGCCATTTTTTTATGGGGATTCACAGCCATACTGGGCCGGTGGATCAGCCTGAAGGAAGTGCCGCTGGTATGGTACAGGGTTATTATTACCTGCATAGGGCTGCTGTTTGTGCCCGGTGTATTGCGGGGGCTAAAATCCCTTACTCAAAAAAAGGTAATGATATTCTGGGGCATTGGCTGTCTTATAGCCCTGCACTGGGTGTTTTTTTACGGCTCAATTAAATACAGCAATGTGTCCGTAGCGCTGGCCGGGCTTGCTACTACCTCGCTGTTTACCTCTTTTATCGAGCCTTTTATTTTTAAAAAGAAAATCCGCACGGTAGAGGTGGTGCTGGGACTTATGGTTATTGCGGGTATTTATATATTATTTAATGCCACACCCCAAAGTTTTATAACCGGTTTTATTATGGGGTTGGTTGCTGCCTTCCTGGCTGCACTGTTTTCCACGTTAAATAAAAAATATATTGAATTGGCCGAGCCTGCTGCCATTACTTTTGCCGAGCTGGCGGGCGGCTTTGTTTTTCTGACGGTTTGCTTCCCCATTTATTTTCAATTTTTTCCGGACACCAGCTTTGAGCCTTCCTCTGCCGATTGGGGATACCTCATTCTTCTTTCGTGGGTTTGCACAGCCTTTACCATGGTACTTTCACTAAAGGCGTTAAAACACCTTACCGCTTTTGTCGCCAACTTGTCGCTAAACCTGGAACCGGTATACGGTATTTTACTGGCATGGGCAATTTTTGGAGAAAATAAAGAGCTGTCGCCTAATTTTTATATGGGCACATTGGTTATCCTGCTAAGTATTTTCCTGCACCCGATAGTCGAAAATGAAGGAGTGAAAAACAGGGTGAAACGTATGCTCAGCAGGCGAATCAGCTGATTTATAACAACTGGTGTTTCCGGTTTTCAGGAAAAACTATACACAACATTCCAAAAAAATTTGCAAAAGCATATCTATTTGTTGATTTTTGACGTTTACATAAGTGTTTCAACACACTTAACTGAGCTATACGTATGAGAAATATTCATTTAAGCATTGTATCAATGTTTGTAATTGTTGCTGCTGTAATGAGCGGCTGCAAGACAGCTTCAATTGAAGAAGGTCATAAAGCCTACGATACAAGAAGGTATGCGGATGCTGCCGAAATCTACAAAGAGGTTTTGGGGGAGCAGCCGAAAGAAAGCAAAGGCGAGCTTACCTTTAAAGTGGCGGAGTGCTACCGCCTGTACAACTCTTATAAAAACGCAGAGCGCTGGTATGAAAGGGCGGAGAAAGCGAACTACGGTCCCGAAGCCACAAAAATGCGTGCTGAAATGCTGAAACGCCAGGGTATGTATACCGAGGCAA
>DASPJH010000611.1:0-2861 GCA_035628715.1 Bacteroidia bacterium | reverse complement strand
CAGGCGTATATCCACCGGGATAGATTGGTTGCTGCCTACTTTAAACACTGTACGGTTTTGAAGTGCTGAAAGTAACTTGGCCTGCATTCCCGGTGAAAGATTGCCTATTTCATCCAAAAACAAGGTGCCGCCTTTGGCAGCTTCAAACCGCCCGGTGCGGTCCTCACGGGCATCTGTAAAAGCGCCCTTCGCATGACCGAACAACTCGCTTTCAAACAGGTTTTCGTTCAGGCTGCCCATGTCAACGGTTACAAACGGCTTATCCGCCCGGTTAGAATACCGGTGCAGCATGCGGGCTATCATTTCTTTACCCGTGCCGTTTTCCCCGGTAATAAGCACGTTGGCATCAGTAGGTGCTACCTTTTTAAGGGTAGTAAGCGTTTCCAGCAGGCGTTCGTTTCGGCCTACCAGTTCAATATCAGTAAGGGCTTCGGTCTTGCTTTCCTGGCGTGCGTCCTGCAGACGTGTAGCTGTTTGCACGGAAGCAAGCAGCTTCTCGTTCTGCCAGGGTTTTAGTATAAAATCGCTGGCGCCGGCCTTAATGGCTTTTACGGCAAGCTCCACGTCACCATAGCCGGTAATCATTATCACCACTAGTTGCGGATGTTTTTTCTTCACTTGTTGCAGCCAGTACAGGCCCTCGTTCCCGCTGTACACCGCCCCCCTGAAATTCATATCCAGCAGCAGCACCCCGGCCGGGTTTTTCTCCAGCTCGGCGGGCAGCATCTCAGGGTTGGTTTCCACCGACACACGGTAACCCTGCGTTTTCAGCAATATAGCCGCCGCCTGTGCTACATCCTCATCATCGTCTACTACCAGTATATTTCGTTGGTGTTTGGTCATAGGTAACCTAAAAAACTGCTGCAATTAATACTAATTCAGGGCAGCCAACTATAAATTCTGACCAAAGGTGTCCGAAATCGGACAAATTGTTGTCCGCTACCGAACAAAAACGTAGGGGTTTAAGAAATTAAACCCTTACATGTCAATTACATACATCATTGGCACCGTATTGAATTGTAAATGGTGAAAATGGACAGACCGATTACCAACAGCTCAGCAAAACTCAGAAAAAGAATATTTACCGGGATAGGTATAGCCGCTGTGCTGGTGTTGCTGTATTCGTTTTATACAAGCTCTCAAAAGCCCTCTTCTTTTAAGGCAGATAAAGATAAAATCTCAGTAAGCACGGTATCGCAGCAGGAATTCCAGGAGTTTATCCCGGTGGATGGTGTGGTTGTTCCTATGAAAACGGTAGTGATAGATGCCCTGGAAAGCGGCGTGGTACGCGAAAAATTTGTGGAAGATGGAGCATCGGTAACTGAAGGCCAACCGCTGGCCCGGTTATCCAACACCGATTTGGAGCTGGACCTTTTAACTAAAGAAGCCCAGGTGCTGGACCTTCTGAATGAAATTCGTAACAGCCGGAACAGTCTTGAGCAAAACAAAGTAAACCGCCTGACCCAGCTGGCCGAGGCCTCGTACCAGCTGGCCGAAGCCCGAAGGGTATTTACCAACAGCGAACGGCTATACAAGGAACAGGTAATTTCACAACAGGAATACCTTCAGCAGAAGAATAATTTTGAATACCAGGAAAAGCGGATGAAACTGCTGGAAAAGGCCCTTTACCAGGATTCTGTTTCCACAGCCGACCAAATCGCCCAAATGTCCGCTTCTGTAACCCGCATGCAAAAACACCTGGAACTGATGCGTAAAAAAAGCGAAGGACTTACCATTACAGCTCCTGTCGCAGGGCAACTCTCCAACTTTGACAGCGAAATAGGCGAAACCAAAAGCAAGGGACAAAACATTGCTTCGATAGATGTTGCAAGAGGCTTTAAAATCAGGGCTAATATAGATGAGTTGTATATATCCCGCACGTATGTTGCCCAGCCTGCCTTTTGTGAGTGGGATGGCAAGCAATACGCAATGGAGATTTTGAAAATATACCCGCAGGTAACCAATGGGCAGTTTGCTGTGGATTTGAAATTTACCGGCGAAACGCCTGAAAGTATAAAACGAGGTCAAAACATAGGTTTGAAACTGCAAATGAGCGCCAAATCACAAAGTACTGTGATTGAAAAGGGCGGCTTTTACCAGCAAACCGGCGGCACCTGGATATTTGTTCTTTCATCCGATGGAAACACTGCCGAACGCAGGGATATAAAGATAGGCCGCCAAAATCCAACGCATTATGAAATACTGGAAGGATTGAAGCAGGGCGAGAAAGTTATAATCAGCAGTTATGAAAATTTTGGAGAGAAAAGGGTGCTGGAATTTTGATGCGCCGTTCGTCATTGCGAACGGCACATCCTGGTGTGAGTTGAGTTACAAATACGGTAGTGACGCAATCCCGAAGTAAAGGAAACAGATTGCTTCGCTACCCTAAATTAAAGTGAAAAAATGAATCAGATTTCACGCTCGCAATGACGCAAGTCGTGAGGCCAAAAGCAAAATATAAAAGATGATTAAAACAATAAACCTAAGCAAAGTGTACCAAACCGACGAGGTGGAAACTATCTCGTTGGATAAAATAAATATTACCGTTCGGGAAGGCGAGTTTTTGGCCATTATGGGGCCCTCAGGATGCGGAAAGTCTACCCTGCTGAATATTTTAGGGCTAATTGATAACCCTTCGTCAGGTGAATTTTACTTTATGGACAAAGAGGTTTCCCGCTATAACGAACGCCAGCGGGCCGATGTGCGCAAGCATAATATAGGTTTCATTTTCCAGAGCTTTAACCTCATTGATGAGCTTACCGTGCAGGAAAACATTGAGTTACCACTTTTATACCAGAAAATATCAAAAGTCGATCGCCGCAAACGCGCTGAAGAGGTAATGGAGCGCCTGCAAATAGCCC
>DASPJH010000610.1:0-3453 GCA_035628715.1 Bacteroidia bacterium | reverse complement strand
TTACGACGGGTTTATACTACCCATAAATGCCACCACCGGGGTTCCTGCCAATGCTGATATTTACGGCACTGCCGCGCAGGAATACCTTTCCAGCATTAACCCTTCTGCCAGCACACCCGTAGGTTATGTTATAGGCGGTTTAAGTGAGGATGCCTCTACTAAAACCAATGATATGTGGGCCTTAAAAATTGATGCCACCAATGCCGTGATATGGAATACAAAGCGGGATTATAATAACGTCCTTACAAAAAACACTGAAAAGCCGATGGATATAATTGAAAGGCGCAACACATTACGCCAGTACGAATATTATCAGATAGGCCAGACGAATGGAAGTATATACGGCGGCATGGACATGATAGTGTATAAGCTGGATAATAACGGAGCGAACGTTGCCACCGGCCAGTTTACATACCAGGGAGCCGGTAGCGATTGGGGAGGGGCCATAGATTTTGCCAACCCGGCCACTAACGGGCTGGCCATATTTGGAAGCCACGAATATACAGGAACGGAAATACGCGAATTTTGGCTGGTTAGGGCGTATTATAACGGTGTAACAGCCTGCAACTATGACCGCAGAAACCTGGCCACCGCACAAAGCGGCCCTCCTTACCTTACATCATTAAGTGTTTCGCAAACAGGGTCGTTTAGTGTCTCAAACCTTACATCTGCCCTTCCCTCTGTTAACGATAATGATGATGAAATTTGTTATGTTCTGAATGTAGCCATAGGTAGTAATGCCAGAACGGCACCTACAGAAAATAACACAGGCGTGCTGATAAGCCCCAACCCAATGGGCCATAACAGTGCAGCAGCTACAGTTACCCTTGAGGCTGCCACTGACGAACAGGCAACTGTAACTATTTATGATGTGCTGGGCAAACAGTATTACATTAACAATTTTATGCTGAAAAATGGCAAAAATTCTCTGTCGCTTGACTTGTCAGGTGCCGGTATGGCTCCCGGTATATACAGTGTGCGTATAAGCGGTGAAGCAACTAATAAAACTATCGTTCTGCTGATAAAATAGAGGCTTGTTTATTTAGGTGTATGAAAAACCCTGCGCTACGGCAGGGTTTTTTATTTAATTGAAATTATTTTTTTCATTTTTTTCTGCGCCATCTTTTCTTCATTTTCTTTTACCCTGTAACGTACAATTTTTTGTATTAACGTTTCGGGAAAAGGCTTATCAAATGTAAATTGTATAGCGCCTTTGGATGTTTTATAAGCCTCTAGCTCTTTCTTAAATACCACGATGGGAGAAGCGGATGGATAGAATCCAATATGCTCTTTATTCCCTGCAAACCATACCAGCAATCCGTTTAATCTATAACCCGGCATGCCGTAGCTAATTACTTCTTCTGCCTGCGGCACTTCTTTGCGTATAATACCTCGTATTTCATGCAGCAGGGTTTGTACCGGCGGTGGAAATGAGGCTATGTATTCGTCAACAGTGGCAAATTTTACCTTTGAAGCTTCCATATTCAAATTTAGAACATATTCTTTTCGCAGGCCTGATTTTCATTTCACCGGCTTTTGTTATTTTTGTTACTTCTGATGGAAACCTCCGACCGCGTTTATAATATTTATTTCGACCCGGAAATTAACACCGTTATCATGGAATGGGACGGTTATGCTACCAGCAAACAGTTTAAAGAAGGCACTGAGCTGATGCTGGAAACCCTGGTTAAAAATAATGCTTATAAAGTGCTGGCCGATATAAAGGACATGGTGCTGATAAGTATGGAAGACCAGCACTGGCTGGAAAACAACTTTATTCCGCGGGCCATACAGTCGGGCTTCAGGGCAATTGCTATGGTAAGGCCCGATTATTATTTTAATAAAGTGGCGGTAGAAAGTGTTTCGTACAAAGTAGATCAGGATAAACTAAACATTAATTTTTTTGATAATGCCGCTTCAGCCCGCGAGTGGCTGGCAAAACTTTAACTGGTAATTTATTATTTGCTATTTACTTTTTGATAAAAACACTACCGCGCGGTTAATGCGGCATCAATTTTAACTTACTGATTAGTAGATTCTTATTAAAAAAATTTTGCCAACTACAACCCTTCTTTTACAGGTCGCGTACTTAAATCTGAACAACAAAAACCTAACAACATGAAAAGACTATTACTCGCTATACTGTTTTTTGCAGTCACGCTGGGAGGGCTAAGGGCCCAAGTCTATCTGCCTATAAATGGTAGTGTGGATGACTCGACTAAAAACCGTAAAATATTTATCAGCTTCCATTCCACCACCTGCACCGTTTACGACACCGCTCTTACTTGGTCGTGGACAAGCGGTTTTGCATATTTTGGCAAAGCCTTCACCATCCCGGCAGGTTGCGGCTATGGTATTTTTAAGTTTAAAATGGTGAATTGTTTTGGCGACACCATTGAGCGGCTGGACTATTTTGATTCAACGCGTAGCTCCAACGATACCCTTCGGCACAGTTTTAAATATTGCGATTCCTGCGACCTTGTTTCGGCTAATTTCTCAGCTACAAAAGGCTCGTTAACGGTTAATTTTGGTAATTATTCAAACAAGGCCAATAATTATACCTGGTTGTTTGGTGACAGCACAACCTCTAACGCTACCAGCCCGACCAAAGTATATGCAAGTCCGGGATACTATAATGTTTGCCTTATTGCCCGGGATACCTTAACCGGCTGTGCCGATACATTTTGTAAAGCAATACAGGTTGGACCAGTTTGCCACTTTTTCTCGGCATTCTTTTACCATTCCTCAATAGTTAATAAAAGCGTATATTTTTATGGGTACTCATCCTCAATTGCCCATAAATATAAATGGGATTTTGGCGACGCAACCACATCTACCGACCAATATCCGCCCCAGCATACATATAGCACCGGTGGTATAAAAAATGTGTGTTTTATGGCTTATGACACTATTAATAACTGCGCGGACACACAGTGTTATAATGTAAATATTCCTGATCCCTGTACAGGGTTTCATGCAGGCTTTAAGGATACTGTAAACCATATTTCAAAAACAGTATCGTTTGCAGACACATCAGGACCTAACAGTAATAAGTACACCTGGTATTTTGGAGATGCAACAACTTCCAGTTCCAAAAACCCCAGTCATACATATGCGGCTTACGGAACTTATAATGTGTGCCAGGTAGTACGTGATACTGTAAAGGGATGTAAAGACTCCATTTGCAGGAATGTAGTTATTACCAACCCCTGCACCGGCTTTAGCGCAGGCTTTACCGATAGTGATTCTGGCAGGAAGGTAACCTTTACCAATACGTCTTCGGCAAATGCAAATAAGTTTAACTGGACATTCGGCAACTCCAGTACATCAACTGCCAAAAACCCAATATATACATACGCGGCCAACGGAACCTATAACGTGTGCCTGGTGGCCAGGGACACTGTTGCGGGCTGCAAAGACAGTGTTTGCCATAATGTAACTGTATTCTCGTGC
>DASPJH010000609.1:0-2901 GCA_035628715.1 Bacteroidia bacterium | reverse complement strand
GGCCTATGGCATCGTACAAAGCAACCTTTTTAGCAAAAGTGAGCGTGTATTCATCATACAGACTTTTATCGGCCACCACCACGGCAATTATTTTGGCCCACCCTTTTCCGCGCTCGGAAACGTATATGCCGCTGCCTTTGTATAGCTGGGCCACCACCATGGTGCCGGGTGTTTCATATACCTCCACGTTGGCATTTACCCGCTCGGCTTTGCCGGGAATTAATAACGATAGGAAAAGTATTATAAACGCTGCTTTTTTCAATTAGTAAGGCTGATGAGCAGCAAAGTTACAATAAGCAGGCCAATATAATTAAGTGATAATAGCTAATAATAAATGAGCATTATTTCTCAATAAGCTCCACCAGTTCTTTATCAAAAGGTTTTACTTTAGAGGGAAAATAGCCCAGCAGGTGGCCGTTTTCGTCAATTAAAAACTTATTAAAGTTCCAGCTTACCTCGTAATCGCCAACGCCGTTCTTGCTTTTTTGGGTCAGCCATTTATATACCGGGTGCGTGTTTTCGCCTTTTACTTCAATTTTTTCAGTGAGTGGAAAAGTAACTCCGTAATTCTTGCTGCAAAAATCCTGTATGTCGGCTGCCTGCCCGGGTTCCTGCCCGCCAAACTGGTTGCACGGAAAACCTATGATCACCAGTGAATCCTTATAACGCTCGTGCAGTTTTTGCAAATCCTCGTATTGCTTGGTATAGCCACATTCGCTGGCCACATTTACGCACAGTATCTTTTTACCCCTGAAATCGCTTAATTCAATAGTATCTTTACCGCTTAAAGCCTGTATGCTTAATGAATGAAAAGGCTCTGTAGGCGGCATAGCAGGGTTCTTTTCATTTCCGGCAAAAGTAAAAGCCAGGGTGGCCACAGCCATAATTGCCAGAACTATAATAAATCCAGTCACTTTCATAAAATTTAAGTTGGTATTACTGTATGCTTTCAGCAAAGTTATGCCAAAATGGTTTATTGGCCGGAAAGATTTTTTTGAAACGCACGCTATGCAACAAATGTCCTGCGAATCTTGTTTATACTGTAAATTTGTGGCGGATTGAAAGATACAGAAAAAGATAAACCATTGTATGAGGGAGATGCATCGTTTTCGCCGTATCCCCTGCATGTAAGCTCGCCGCCCATAAAGCCTGAGGATAAGCGGTTGGTAAAGGCTAATGCCTATGAGGCTATGCAGCAGCATGCCCAGCAGCAGATTTCGATGCTGCGCAGGCAGGCTGACCTGATACTTGCTCAGGCGCGCGAAATTGAAGAGCGGGTGGAAATCTCACGCCGTATTTACGAGGCCAATTTTCGCTTTGTGCCCGATGTGGGCCAGGTTTACCACCTGTTTACCAAAAGCGGTAAAGACATTTTAACTATGGTGGGGCCGGACGAATGGGGAGATAAGATGCCGTATGATAAATTCATTGCCAGCCTGCGCCTGTTGGCCGATAAAAGCTGGGAAATAATCAGAAGAAATGAAGACATTGAAATTTAATTACAGATGGTTATTTTTACTGGTAGCGCTTTTTGCATATACTGTTGCACACAGCCAGCCGGTAAACTATATGGTACTGACAAAGCCTGGCAAAGCCAAGCGGTATTATTTTTATGAGGGCCAGGAAATTACCTATAAATTAAAAAACGATATAGGCTTTTTTACCGACCGGATACAAAAAATTAAGGATTCGGTTATAGAGTTCCAGACTTACAGCGTGGATTACAACGATATAGAAACCGTATTTATTGGCAAAAAAAAAGCAATAATAAGCAACAAGGTGGTAGGGCAGTATGCTGTGAGTATTGGCATCGCAGCGGTATTGCTGCAAACGGCCTACCTGGTTAATACGGGCGCGAGCATGCCCACTTTGGGCAGAGATTTATTATATGTGGCTTCACCAATTCCTGTAATTTTGCTGGCCAATTGGGTGTATAGCTGGTTTGTGAAAACGGAATACGATATAAACCCCGGTGAATACCGGCTAAGCCCTGTAATTTTGAGGAACGATCAGTGAAAGGTTATAACCCTTATGATACCATAGCAGCCCTGGCTACTCCGCAGGGAGTGGGCGCTATCGGAGTTTTGCGGCTTTCGGGCAGTAAAACATTTGAAATATTAAATACATTATTTTCTGTTAAAAATTTACAGGATAAACCTTCGCATACCATACATTTAGGTAAGATTAAAGACGGTGATGCCGTGCTGGATGAGGCGCTGATAAGCATTTTTAAAAATCCCAATTCATATACGGGTGAAGATGTAGCTGAAATAAGCTGTCATGGCTCACCATACATATTACAGCGCACACTTGAATTACTGGTTAAAAATGGAGCCCGCCTGGCACAGCCGGGCGAGTTTACCCTACGCGCATTTTTAAATAAAAAGCTGGATTTATCGCAAGCCGAAGCCGTAGCCGATTTAATTGTCGCCGACAGCGAAGCGGGGCACAAAACTGCTATGAACCAGATGCGGGGAGGGTTTTCGGCGAAGATTAAAGAACTGCGGGAAAAACTGGTACATTTTGCCTCGTTAATTGAGCTGGAGCTTGATTTTGCCGAGGAGGATGTTGAGTTTGCCAACCGGGACCAGTTGAAGAGCCTGGTATTGGAAATACTAAAAGTTATAAATGATTTGCAACAATCGTTTAAGCTGGGCAACGTAATTAAGCATGGAATTCCAACAGTTATTGCCGGTCGTCCCAATGCCGGAAAAAGTACCCTGCTGAACGCCCTGCTGAACGAGGAGCGTGCTATAGTCAGCGAAATTGCTGGTACTACACGCGATACTATTGAGGAAGCCATACAAATAAACGGTATAATTTTCCGTTTTATTGATACGGCGGGTATCCGTAACCATACTGATTCAGTAATTGAGAGCATTGGTATTGAGCGTGCGCTGG
>DASPJH010000608.1:0-4506 GCA_035628715.1 Bacteroidia bacterium | reverse complement strand
CTGTCGCTCAGCCCGGCAGCAAAATGGTTAATATATGCCATGCGCGATACTTCAGCATGGATATTTATTTTTTTATTAACTGAACAGGTAGCGCCCACGTGCCAGGCATCGAATGTATAATCGCTGTTTTTCCGCCAGCCGTCTGAGTTTCTGTGGTTATAATAACCGTAATATTTCCACTTACCTTTTGTTCCTCCAATTGCGGTGTAAGAGCCGAACAACCCGAACGAGCCAACGGAAGTTTCGCTTTCAACACTTACCGGTCCGGGCCCGCCTTCTTTCAGCACGTAGTTTAGCATACCGCCAAACTGCTGGCCGTATTGCAAAGCGCCCGCTCCCCTTATCATTTCAATGCGCTGCACCGCCTGTATTGGAGGATTATAATGCGCCTCGGGGTAACCAAATACATCGCTGTTAAGTATAAATCCGTTCTGTCGCACATTCAGTTCCCAGCTACGGTGGGGGTTCAGCCCGCGCGTGGCAATACTTACCTGGTTCCCGGTCCCGTCCATTTCCCATACCATCACTCCCGGAATTTTATTAAATACCTGCCGGGGGTTATTTTCAACGGTATTTATAAAAACAGGATTAATTTCAAGCACTTCCGTTTTTTTTCCCTGGCTTAAAACATAAGCGTCCCGCACAGGATACAGGGATATTATTGGTTGCTCCCTCCGGGGGTGGATTACCTCCACCGGGCCGGTTTCATATAATTTTAAGGTATCTGCAGGCTGGGCAAAAAGTGCCGGGCAAAAGGCTGCCAGGTAAAATAAAATAAGAAGTTTAGCCCGCATATTGGTTTAAAATAAAGTGAGAACTTACGGACAAAGATATTAAACAGCTATTTCTTAACAATTAAAATAGTTGGGTTTTAATCATTCCACAATAGTTTCCTACCTTTGCAGTGCTTTTACTGCAAACAACCATGGTGGAACATTCGTACCTGAGCAACGCTGATGTAAGCGTTATTGACGATTTGTACAAACAATACGCTGCCAATCCCGAATCGGTGGAATTTGGCTGGAAGAAATTTTTTGAAGGTTTTGATGTCGGTCTCGGCAAAGCCGGCGCTAACGGCCACGCTGCCGGTCAGCCCGTGTCGGAAGATGCGCTGAAGGAAATCCATGTTTTAAACCTCATAAAAGGCTACCGTACCCGCGGCCACCTTTTCACCCACACTAACCCCGTACGCGAGCGCCGCAGGCACAGGCCCACTCTTGAAATAAAGAATTTTAACCTGGACGAGAAAGACCTGGACAAGGTTTTTAACGCCGGTGTGGAAATAGGATTAGGCCCTGCCAAACTGCGTGATATTATTGACCATCTTGAAAAAACCTACTGCCAGAGCGTTGGTGCTGAGTTTGCCTACATCCGCGACCCTGAAAAGGTGGAATGGCTGCAAAAGAAAATGGAAGGCCGCAAAAACCAGCCTGCTTTTTCTATTGAAGAAAAGCGCCACATGCTGGATAAACTGAACAAGGCGGTGATTTTTGAAAACTTCCTGCACACCAAGTTTGTAGGCCAGAAAAGGTTTTCGCTGGAAGGACTGGAAACCCTTATCCCTGCACTGGACGGAATTATCCAGTACGGTACTGAACACGGCGCTGCTGAGTTTGTAATAGGAATGGCTCACAGGGGCCGTTTGAACGTGCTGGCTAACATACTTGGTAAGTCGTACGGCGATATATTTAAAGAATTTGAAGGCAAGGCTTATGAAGAGGCTTTGTTTGAAGGCGACGTGAAATACCATTTGGGTTATTCAAGCGATACCACTACAAGAACCGGCAAAAATGCCCATATCAGCCTTTCGCCCAACCCATCGCACCTGGAAACGGTGAATCCCGTGGTGGAAGGTATTACCCGTGCAAAACTGGATCATAAACTGGGCGGCGACGTTGATAAAATTATACCTATCCTGATACACGGAGACGCATCTCTGGCAGGGCAGGGCATTGTGTACGAAGTAGCCCAGATGGCCGGTTTGGATGCGTACGGCGTGGGCGGAACCATACATATTGCTGCCAATAACCAGGTGGGCTTTACCACCAACTATACCGACGGCCGTACCAGTACCTACTGTACCGATGTAGCCAAAGTAACCCTCAGCCCGGTATTCCACGTAAATGCAGATGATGTGGAAGCCGTGGTGTATACCATACAGGTAGCGCTGGAATTCAGGCAGAAGTTTAATACCGACGTTTACATTGATTTGCTGGGATACCGTAAATACGGGCACAACGAGGGCGACGAGCCCCGCTTTACACAGCCTTTATTATATAAAGCCATTGCCACGCACCCTAACCCGCGTGAAATTTACGTGGAAAAGCTGCTGAAAACCGGCAGTATTGAGGCCGAGCTGGCAAAGGAAATGGAGAAGAACTTCCGGAGCGAGCTGCAGGAAAAACTTGAAATGGCCAAGGCGGAAGAACCTACCAGGGCCTTTAGTTTTGTGAAAAACCTGTGGGAAGGGCTTACCAGCGTTAATGCTAAAGACGCTAAGCATTCGCCTGAAACTAAGGCGGATGGGAAGCTGTTTTTAGAGCTTGCCAACAAGATAACCGATATACCTGCTGATTTTAAACCATTCCAGAAGGTGGCCAAACTGTTTGCCGACCGCAAGGAAATGATTAAAAAGGATAGCTACGACTGGGCCATGGGCGAGCTAATGGCGTATGCTACCCTGCTGACAGAAGGACACCAGGTACGCATGAGCGGCCAGGACTGCGAACGCGGTACCTTTAGCCACCGCCACGCGGTAATTAAGGAAGACCCGGATAAAGGGGCAGGTAAGCAGGACACGCCCGAAAAGGAATACACCCCGCTGAACAACCTTGGACGCGAACAAGCAAGGTTTGATATTTATAACTCGCACCTGAGCGAATATGCCGTAATGGGCTTTGAATACGGCTACTCGATGGCTACGCCCAATACACTTACCATGTGGGAAGCCCAGTTTGGGGATTTTGTAAACGGTGCCCAGATTATTATTGACCAATACCTGAGCAGTGCCGAAGCAAAATGGAAAACATACAGCGGCCTGGTATTGCTGCTGCCCCACGGACACGAAGGCCAGGGACCCGAACACTCTTCGGCAAGGCCTGAACGTTTCCTTCAGCTGTGTGCCAATAATAATATGCAGGTGGCTAATTGCACTACTCCTGCCAGCCTTTTCCACCTGCTGCGCAGGCAAATTCACCGTAACTACCGCATCCCGCTGGTTATTATGACTCCCAAGAGCCTGCTTCGTCACCCGTTGTGTGTAAGCAAGCTGGAAGATTTTACCAAAGGCAGCTTTATGGAGGTTATAAACGATACCACTGTTAAAGCCGCTGATGTGAAGCGGGTACTGTTCTGTTCCGGTAAGGTATACTACGACTTACTGAACCGTCGTACCGAACTGAAGCGCAACGATGTGGCCATAGTGCGCATTGAGCAGCTATACCCATTTCCTGAGGATGCCGTAAATGAAATACGCAATACCTATAAAAACGCCGAACACTACTGGGTGCAGGAAGAACCTAAAAACCAGGGAGCTTATACGTTTTTGCTCCGCTACGAAGATAATTTCAGCCTGAAAGTAATTGCACGTAAGTCAAGCCCCTCTCCTGCTACCGGGTTGCCTAAGCTGCACCAGAAAGAGCAGGAGGAAATACTGCAACTGGCTTTCGGGTGATACATCCAACATACTTAATGGACAGAGCCGCGGATGAATCTTCCGCGGGCTCTGTCATTTCCTTTAACAAAGGGAATCTGCTCGTATTTAACTAACATTTATTAGTTTGTATAATCGCAGGAAAAATTGTTTTACTGTGGCAATTAGGCAGTAGCGAGCAGCCTGATGAACCGGTTTGGGGAACAACCTGCACTATTGTTCAGTAACCACAGAGCTTAAGCACAAGTTAGTTGACATAAGCTCGTGCTAAAAAAATGAATAAAGATGCATCATTGCGAGCGCGCATCCTGGCAATTATACAATAACAATAATTACAGCGAAGCAATCTTTGGCAATACGAAGCAATGTGCGGGATTGCTTCGCTCCGGTATCCAATTAGCCTGATGAGAAGGGTGCCCGCTCGCAATGACGCGCAGTTGCGGCATGCCGGCTTACCCCTAACTCACGCTAGTTAGGGTTTTACTCTGGGTTCGTCAAAAAAGTAGGCGTAAACATATCAATCAATGTTTAACCATCAATTATTTAATAATTATAATAATTTTAGAAATAGTGAAATTAATGCCTCGAACGGGGACTTCCAGAAGTTTGAAAAATCACCAGTGAAGCAGAGATAGAACGGATAGTTTCTTCCTGCTTTTCAATAATCCGCTGCTGGTTCACAATGATCTCGTGATACACCTTCCTCTCTCCCGGGGTAAGGTCTTCTTTCTTTTCATCCAGGCCAAGTCCCAGCAGCTCTTCAAGTGTAACGCCAAGTATCTGAGCAATTTGCTGAAGGCGGCTGATGGATGCTTCAGAAATCTGGTTTTCTATTTTAGAGTAGGCCTGTTGGG
>DASPJH010000607.1:0-3393 GCA_035628715.1 Bacteroidia bacterium | reverse complement strand
AAGCACCGCGCGGGCAATGGCAATACGTTGGCGCTGCCCCCCGCTCAGCTTGCTGCCCCGCTCGCCGATATTGGTTTGGTAGCCCTTTTCAAGGTTAACAATAAACTCGTGGGCATTAGCAATTTTAGCGGCACTTTCGATATCAGCTGCTGAAATATCATAGTTACCAAAAGCTATATTGTTATAAACGGTATCGTTAAACAAAATACTATCCTGCGTTACAACACCCATCAGGCCTCGCAATGAAGATATTTTGTAGTCGCGTATATCAACCCCGTCAATGGTTATATTTCCTTCTGTTACATCATAAAAACGCGGCAGTAAATCAGCCAATGTGCTTTTTCCTCCGCCTGATGGGCCTACTAAGGCAATCATCTGCCCTTTATTAATGGTTAAATTAATAGTGTTTAATACCGGGTTCTTATCGTACGAAAAATAAACGTTTTTGTACTCTACTGAAGAATTAAAACCTGCAACCACCTTAGCATCTTTTCTCTCGGTTATTTTTTCGTCCACCACAAAAATCTCTTCCAGCCGGTCCTTGGCGGCCAATCCCTTTTGAATGCTGTAAAATGCGGAGGAGAACGATTTAGCCGGGGCTATGAGCATACCAAACAGCATCAGGTAGAAAATAAACGATGAGCCATCCAGCCCCATTGAGTTACTCAGCACAAAGCTTCCACCGATAAACAAAATAACGGCGGCAATGGTAATACCTAAAGTTTCTGTAAGCGGCGAAGCGAGGTCACTACGCTTGTTAATGCCTATAGAAATACGGTTGAGTAACTGGCTTTGCTTCAAAAATCTGCGCAGAAAAAATGGCTCCCTGGTAAAAGCTTTAATAATCCGCATACCGCCCAGGGTTTCTTCAAAATTACTTACCAGCTCGCCCAACTTGCTTTGCTGGCGGGTAGTTTGCGCTTTTACTGCCTTGCCAGCCCTTACAATTACAAGTGCTGCAATTGGCAATAGTATAAATACCAAAAGGGTAAGCATAGGGCTAATATATACAAGCATCCCCAGATGCATCAATATGGTAAAAGGCTGTTTGAACACTGCATCCAGCGAAGCATTCAGGTTGGCCTCAATTACCGTAATATCGCCGCTCATGCGGGATATGAGATCGCCTTTACGCTCGTCTGAAAAGTATGAAAGCGGCAGCTTAAGAACTTTCTTATACAGCCGGTCGCGCAGGTCGCGCACCGTGTTCAGCCTGAATTTTATAAGGTTTCGCAGGGCCAGGTATACAAACAGGTTTTTAAGAATAGTGAAAACAACTATAAAAATACAGATATAAATAAGTGCCTGCCGGGGATTGCCCTGTACCAGCGTTCCTATATTATAGAGGGCGTAATCTTTCAGGTTGCTGAAGCTTAGCCCGCCCTCAGGAGCTACATGTACAGCAGCATCAGGTTTAAAAATAATATCGAGAAATGGCATTACGCTGGCCAGTGAAAACAAGCCAAACACAATGCCCAGCAGGTTAAAGAGCACATTTAAGTAAGCAAATCGCCTGTATGGTTTACCGTATTTAAGAAGACGAAAAAAGTTTTTCATTAAAGCCCTGCAAAGATAGTTATAAGGTACGGTTGTTTTATTTTGCTGATACCGTAGGAATTATTGCCGGTTAATTGTTTAACCTGTATGGAGTTGAAAAATGGCATCGGGATTATCTCGGCACCATCAATTTTAGGCCTAAAGCCTGGCGGTGTGCAGGAACTGGGGAAAAGCCTGCTTAAGGCCGGATTTGCTGATAAGCTGAACGCCATACTGCCAGAGACGGAAGTACCCGACCTCAACCGGTATTACAGTCGTGTAAAGGATACTACCGGTTGCCTGAATTCAGCGTTGATAAGGGAATACTCGGAAAACTTAATGAAAGCTGTTGCAACTGAAGTATCCCAAAAAAAGTTTACTGTAGTATTGGGTGGCGATTGCAGTGTTTTAATCGGAATTATGCCCGCATTGAAATCATTGGGCAGTTATGGCCTTATTTATATGGACGGCCACGCTGATTTTTACTCGCCAAAACAATCGGTAACCGGGGAAGTGGCTGATATGGGCCTTGCCATTGTTACAGGTCGCGGGCCATCTGTTTTGACCAATATTAACAGACTGAAACCTTACGTGAAAGAAGAAAATGTAATTCATATAGGGCAACGCGATGAGGAAGAAACCATAAGATATGGCTCGGAAGATATCCGGAGCAGCAATATTTCATGCTTTGATTTTAAAAGCATAGTAAACCTGGGCATTCATACAATTACCGATGCTGTAACTCAATATGCAGGCAGGCTGAACGTGGATGGATTCTGGATTCATTTTGATACCGATGTATTGGCGGACGAAATAAACCCGGCGGTGGATTACCGGCTTCCGGGCGGTCTGCTGTTTGAAGAAGCCGAATACCTGGTCCGCAGCTTAGCGCTGACCCGTAAGGTATCGGGCATAAGCATTTCCATCTTTAACCCGGTAATGGACCATACCGGTAAAATTGCCCATGATATAACCAACTGCCTTGCACGTGCGCTAAGCCCCATAGCAAGCGGTAGCGTTACCTTTTAAATTCTTAAAACATTGATTTATGTATAACCGCGGGTCTGATAAACTAATTGCTTGTCAGTTTATCCTTCAGGGGCAGTATCTCTTCTACAATAGTGCGGTCATTACTTAGCCTGGGCACTTTATGCTGGCCGCCCAGTTTGCCCTTGGCCTTCAGCCACTCATGAAAGGTACCCAGGGGCATTACATGCACCCGAGGGGGTTTCAGGGCTATATCCTTATGGCGTTTAGCCTCATAATCCGAATTGAGGGATTTAAGTGTATTATCCAAAACCCTATTAAACTCATCAATGTTGTCAGGCGTTTTTTCAAACTCCAGCAGCCACTCATGCCCGGCACTTTGCCCGTTGTTTTCAGTAAAATAAACAGGAGCAGCCGTAAAATCATTAATTACTGCGTTGGTATAGCGGCACGCCTCGGCAATGGCAGCCTCAGCATTATCTATCATCAGTTCTTCGCCAAAGGCGTTGATAAACAGTTTGGTGCGCCCGGTTATTTTAAACCTGTATGGGTTAACCGAAGTAAATTTAATGGTGTCTCCCAGCATATAGCGCCACAAACCGGCGTTGGAAGAAATAAGCACCGCATAGTTTACGCCCGGCTCCACCTCGCCAATGGTATATGCCCTGGGATTATCACCCTGGAGGTCTTCATGTTTTATAAATTCATAAAACACACCGTAATCCGTCATTAGCAGCATATCATCCCTGGTTAAGTCAGGCTGGATGCCGAAGAAGCCCTCAGAAGCATTATATGTTTCCATATAATTGATGCCGCTTCCACCTATAAGCTGCTTAAACTGTTCGCGGTAAGGAACAAAACTTACGCCCC
>DASPJH010000606.1:0-10841 GCA_035628715.1 Bacteroidia bacterium | reverse complement strand
CGGTGAGCGACCAATCCAGAAGCAATTCACTCCATTTGTCAATTTCAATAGTGGCCAGCGGTTTTTTCTCTTCCGCAGGCGTGGCTGTGTTTTGCAGTAAAAACCATTGGCAATCGTGCGGCCCAAGGGTAAAGAAATAGGGGGCATCATCCTTAATGGCCGGGAACTTATTTTTGCTGAATACCTCTACTGGTATACGCCCGCTGTATTCGGTAAGCGTCAGTTCAGCAGGCTGTATATACCTGGAAAGGTTTACAATTACCAGCATGGTTTCATCCTGGTAGGTGCGGGTAAAGGCCAGTATTTTAGTGTTTTCAGTATTGATGAACCTCATGTCGCCCCGCCCAAAGGCTTTATATTTTTGCCGGGTATTTATCATCCTGCGGGTCCACCACAGCAGTGATGAAGTGCTTTTTAGCTGGCGGTCCACATTTACCGACTCGTAATGATATTCAGGGTCAAGAATTACAGGCAGGTACAGCTTATGCGGATTAGCCCCGGAAAAACCGGCGTTTCGGTCGGCGCTCCATTGCATGGGGGTTCTCACGCCGTCCCTGTCGCCCAGGTAAAAGTTATCGCCCATGCCTATTTCATCCCCGTAATAAATAACCGGGGTGCCGGGTAGTGAAAATAACAGGCAGTTGAGCAACTCAATTTTTTTCCGGTTGTTTTCCATCAGGGGCGCCAGCCGGTGGCGTATGCCCAGGTTAATGCGTGCCTTTGGGTCTTTTACATATACCTTGTACATATAATCCCGTTCCTCGTCGGTTACCATTTCCAGCGTCAGCTCATCGTGGTTACGGATAAACATGGCCCACTGGCAGGTTTCAGGTATGGCGGGCGTTTGGTCAAAAATATCGGTAATGGGGTAGCGGTCTTCCATCTGCAGGGCCATAAACATGCGCGGCATTACCGGGAAGTGGTAGTTCATGTGGCACTCGTCGCCATTTCCAAAATACGAGGCAGAGTCTTCAGGCCACATGTTGGCTTCGGCCAATAACAAGGTGCCGGGAAAGTGCTTATCAACATGCGCCCTGAGTTTTTTAAGAAAGGCATGGGTTTCGGGCAGGTTTTCACCGTTGGTGCCTTCGCGCTCAAACAGGTAAGGAACAGCGTCCAGCCGGAAGCCATCCACACCCAACCCGCACCAATAGTCAATCATTTTAAACACTTCCTTGCGAACGTCCGGGTTATCGTAGTTCAAATCAGGCTGGTGATGAAAAAACCGGTGCCAGTAGTATTGCTGCGCCATTGGGTCCCATGTCCAGTTACTGGTTTCATAGTCCTGGAAAATAATGCGCACATCTTTGTACTGGTTCGGGTTATCCGTCCAAACGTAATAATCTCTTTCAGGCGTGCCTTTTGGCGCACGCCGGGACCGCTGGAACCACGGATGCTGATCGCTGGTGTGGTTGATAACCAGCTCGGTTATTACCTTCAGATTGCGCTTGTGCGCTTCAGCAAGAAATTTTTTAAAATGTTTTATAGTACCGTATGACGGGTTGATATTATAGTAATCGGCAATATCATATCCGTCATCTTTCAAAGGCGAAGGATAAAAAGGCAGTACCCATATAGCCGTTACGCCCAGGTTTTGCAGGTAATCCAGCTTGGTCATCAGCCCCTGAAAATCGCCAATGCCATCGTCATTGCCATCGCAAAATGCTTTAATGTGCAATTCATAAATCACTGCATCCTTGTACCAGTGCAGGTTGTCATCCAGTTCTCGCTTTTTCTTCCGTGCAGGCATTTTTTTGTATTGTTGTAGGGGTTCAATATTTTGAACCCTTTTGTTCATAATTGGTTGTTGACCGGGCACAATTTCTTGTGTCATCGGGCCGCAAATTGTTGTGCCGTTGGGTCACAATTTCTTGTGCCATCGGGCACAATTTCTTGTGCCCCTACGGCATTATTCGTAAAATATGGGCAGGCATCTCCCAGGGGGCCAGCTGAACGTAGTTCCATTCTCCCTGCCATTGATACACATCCCCGCTCAGCAGGTCGTGTACCTTAAAGGGCGTTGTTAAATCCATTCCCAGCTTTTCCAGTGGAAGTTTCACCTGGGCTCCCTGCACATTATATAAATCAAGGTTTACAGCAATAATCAGGGTATTACCGTTGCGGCGGTCCTGCTTGCAGTAACATAGTATATGCTCGTTGCTGGTTTCGGCAAACAGTATATTGCTGGTGCTTTGCAGGGCAGTATTCTCCTTGCGGATGCGGTTTACGCGTGTAATCACCTCGCGTATGCGGGTATCGGCATTCCAGTCCCAGTGTTTTAACTCGTATTTCTCGTTGTCTGTATACTCTTCCTTAGCGCCGTGCGGGGTATTGATTCCAAACTCATACACCGGGCCGTAAATGCCGTAGCTGGAAGACATAGTTGCGGCCAGTATCAGCCTTAAAATATGAGCGGTTTCGCCGCCGTGGGTAAGTATGGGCGGTAGAATATCAGGGGTATTGGGCCAGAAATTAGGCCTGAAATAATCTTTTACCGGGGTTTGGGTAAGCTCGGTAAGGTATTGTACAAACTCCTGTTTGGTATGCCGCCAGGTAAAATAGGTATACGATTGATTAAAGCCCGCCTTCCCCAGCTGCTCCATAATACGGGGCCGGGTAAATGCTTCAGCCAGGAAGATTACTTCGGGATTTTTGCTGCGTATTTGCGGTATCACCCATTCCCAAAAGCGCAGGGCCTTGGTATGCGGGTTATCTACCCTGAAAATAGTAATTCCCTTTTCTACCCAAAATTCAATAACCGAATGTAACTCGCGCCACAAGCCTTGCCAGTCGTCGCTTTCAAAATCAAAAGGCAAAATATCCTCGTATTTTTTTGGAGGGTTTTCAGCATATTGAACGGTTCCATCCGGTCGCCATTTAAACCACCGGGGATGGTCTTTTACATAGGGATGGTCTGGCGAGCACTGAAAGGCAATATCCAGCGCGATTTCAATGCCGTGTTTGCCGGCTTCTTTAATAAGCGACTGGAAGTCCTTCATAGTACCTAACTCCGGGTGAATGGCTTTATGACCGCCCTCTTTGCTGCCAATGGCCCAGGGGCTGCCCGGGTCGTCCTTTTCTGCTGTCAGCGAGTTATTTTTACCTTTTCGTTTGGTGAAACCTATGGGATGGATTGGAGGAAAGTATACTACGTCAAAGCCCATTTGGGCTATGCGGGGCAATATTTTTTTTACATCGTTAAATGTGCCGTGTCTTCCCGGTTCTGATGAGGCGGAGCGGGGAAATAACTCATACCAGGTGCTGTAGGATGCCTTTTTGCGCTCAATTTCTATTTCCAGCACCAGGGGGAACATTGTAACGGTGTCCTCATCCCGCTGATTATACATTAAGGTTATCAGCTCTTCGCTTTGGGCTGCCTCATAGCCACCTTTCGGCCCCGATTCCACCAGCGCTTGCTGCCATTGCTGCAACAGGCCTTTATCGCCTTCGGTGGCTTTTTTGGCCGCCTGTTCCACCAACCCGGCGCCAATTTGCAGTTCCACGGTTATATCCTGCCCGGCTGCATATTTTTTTTCAAGCCCTTTGCGCCAGGTTTCAAAATGGTCTACCCACCCCAATACCTGGAATTGGTAAAAACCCAGTTTGGTAGCTTCAAAATCAAATTCCCACCGGTCATTTTGCATAAACACCATAGGAAATTCGCGCCATTTACGCTCTTTTTTATGTTTAATTAATACGGCAGCTTTAACTTCATCGTGGCCGTCGCCAAAAACATCTGCTGAGATAACCAGCAGCTCATCTACAGCCCCTTTCGCAGGGTATCGCCCACCGTCTACCTGTGGTGATACATTGGCAATAACAACTCTTTTTCTTCCGTTAGGATTTATCATTAAACAAACCAATTATTAAACAACTCGCAATCAGCCCATAGAATCTTATTAAAAAATGTGCCCATTTGCAGGTGGCAGCATTCCGAAGACTTGCAAAGGCGCAGACAAATACGATGGGTAGGAAAGTAAACAGTTACTGTGGTTTAAATTCCACATTCATTAAGGCGGCAGAGCGAAAAAATCCAGAGTAGGTATTATGTAAGCGGTTACTGTTCAGTATGGTTGCTGAGAAGCGCCTTCAGGCATTAAAAAAACACCTTCAGCATTTAAAAACGCAGACTCAGCTTTAATTTAGGTTATAAATCGGCTTCAATTGTTCCATAATTTTTATTGGAGATTCATCTGGCAGAGCCACAACCGGAGGGGATTTTCCGGGTAAATTTTAGTCTTTAAAAATCAACATTTTGTCATAATGATGACACGATTAGTAGTATTTATTGCTCCGTAGTTTTTATATCAGTTATATTTGTTATCTTTACTTTAATTTAAGGTTTATTACTTACTACTACTATTTAAAAATTTTTACAATCTCCCCTATGAAGGGTTCTATTATGAAGATCAGGGTATTAACGAAGGTCTTCACCATCAGCCTACTAACCTTTTTACTGTTCAACTCCTCAGTAAAAGCTCAATTAACAGGGGGTAACACCTATCCTATTAACGGTGTACAAAACCCGCCTACTTCCTTCAGTACAGTTGGCCGCGCCTTCACGTACCTGAATGCAAATGGTACTAACGGTACCGGCACAATTACCCTTGAGATCACCTCAGGTTACTTAGGTGACTCAGGAACCATTGCTGCACTTACCGCTTACCCCGGCATGAATGCCAGCCGTCCTATCGTGCTGAAACCCGGTAGTGGCCAAAACCCTGCCATTTCTACCAGCCCGGCAGCAAACTCTGCGGTAATCCGTTTTAACGGCGCCAGGTATTTTACCATTGACGGCTCGAACAACGGTACATCATCGCGGAACCTGACTATTACTACAACGTCAACAACAGCAACTGTTAGGCTTGTGGACCTGGTTCCTACTGCCAGCAGCAGCTGTAAATTTATTACTGTAAAGAACGTAAAACTGCTGGGCTACTCTACCGCCAGCGATATAAATACCCTTTACGGTATATACCTGGGCAGCGGAACAGGAACCGGGGCAGCTGCCACGTCGGGCAATGACTCTAACCTGTTCCAGAACAACCTTATTGAGGCTGTAAGAAACGGCATTTACCTGCGGGGCACAAACTCTGCCGGCCAGTACGATTCTTACAACAGGGTATTAGACAATACAATCGGCGGAACTGTTGCACCGGGTGGATCACAAAACACAACTTTTTTTGGTGGAGCAGATGATGTGAGTGGTATTTTCATGAACTCGCAACAAGACGGGGTAATACAAAATAATACGATAAGAAACTCACGCCCGGCCAACAGGTATGTGCGTGGTATACACCTGGCATCGCTTGCACAGCCGGGAGCAGCCAACAAAAACATTACCATTAATGCCAACTGGATCATGAACCTGGCATACTCGGGTTCAGGCGCCTGGGCTAATCACGGTATCAGAGTTCAAACCAATAATAACACGGCAAATAATATCCGTATTACCAATAACTTTATATCTAATATAGCTGCTGATGGAGATAACCTGGCAAACTCATTTGAGTATGCAATAGCCGGTATACAGCTTCCATCAAACGCAAGCGCCGCTAATAGCGATGTAGGTATACATATATATAATAACACCATAAACCTGTATGATAACGGTACCCAGAAGCTGGGAACCGGTGCGGGCCGGGTGGCTGCCTGTATTATTATGCAAACCAACGTTGCGGGCGGCATCAGGATATTAAACAATAACCTTTATAACAGCTATCCGGGTGGTAGCACGGCCAACAGCAGGGTTGTTGCCATTTACAGTCAGAATACGACTATAAACCCATTTCTGCCTGCTAACAATGGCCGCAGCAATAACAATAACTTATATGTTAATGGTAATAATGCTACCAACCATATTGGCTTTCTTCTGAATTCAAACCAAACTACACTTGGGAACTGGAAAAGCAACGCGGTTGACTCAGCATCTGTTAACGTTAATCCTAATTTCCTGTCTAGCTCGGCTCCCTATACTTATGAGAACAGTCTTAACAATGCAGGCGCTCCGACTGGGGTGACGCAGGATATTGACTTCAAAACCCGCAGCAATACGACACCTGACATTGGCGCGACCGAGTTTACTCCCCCGGCCTTTAATATAGAATTGGATAATATATTGAATGTGTCTTCAGGTTGCAATCTTACACAGTTGAACATTGAGGCGCAGATAAAAAACCTTGTCAATGCTATTCCCTCAGGAGACACAATAGTTTTCTGGTACAGGGTAAATACAGGTTCCAAGGTTTGGGATACAGCGTTCCTGTCATCCTCAATAGGAAGTAGCAATACATTCCAGTTTAGTTTTAACCAGCCGTATAACATTTCGTCAGCAGGACAGTATGCAATATGGGTTGGGTTTAACTACGGAAAAGACACCATAACAGCCGATGACTCGTTGCAGTTAAATATAATCAGCGCGGCTTGTTTAACCGGCGGAACCACGTATAATATTAATGGTACACAAAACCCTCCCACATCATTTGCCACAGTGGCCGATGCATTTACACACCTGAACAATAACGGCACGACCGGTACAGGCACGATTACCTTTTCAATTGCCAGCGGGTATACCGGGGAAACCGGTGTAATACCTCCGCTTACAGCATACCTGGGAATGGATGCTTCGAGGCCAATAGTATTAAAACCGGCCAGCGGGCAAACACCTACAATCAGCACCACCACTGCCGCAAACAGTGGAGTAATAAGGCTTAACGGGGTTAAGTATTTTACCATTGATGGTTCCAATAGCGGTACATCAACAAGGGATTTAACCATCACTACCAGTTCAACCACTGCAACAGCAAGGTTGGTAGACCTTATTCCAACTGCTACCAGCAGCTGTGAATTTATTACAGTTAAAAATGTAAATCTGCGCGGTAACTCTTCTACCACGGCAGTCAACACATTATACGGTATTTACCTGGGCAGCGGAACAGGAACCGGCGCAGCACTTACTTCAGGGAATGATTCCAACCTCATTGAGAATAACCTTATTGAGGCAGTCAGAAACGGGATTTATCTGCGTGGTACCAACAGTGCTTATGACGAATATAACCGTGTTGTAAATAATACCATTGGAGGAACAATAGGTACCGGTGGCTCACAAAACACCACCTATTTTGGGGGAGCGAACACTATATCGGGAATTTACATGAACTCTCAGCAAAATTCTCTTATAGAGGGTAACCTGGTACGCAATTCGGTGCAGGCTAACTACTATGCCCGCGGCATTCACTTGGAGGCGATTTCGGCAACGGGCGCTGCCAACAAAAATGTTACTATTAATGCCAACCGCATACACAGCCTTGTATATGCAGGTGTAGGGGAGTGGGCTAACCATGGTATGCGTATTGAAACAAATGACAATACCGGAGCCAACATTTTGGTAACCAACAATGCCATAGCCAATATAGCCGCCGATGGGTTTACTTATACAACCACTCCAAACTTTTTGATCGCCGGTATACAACTAGCATCAGCGTCTTCATCTGACAATACTAATGTGGGCATTAAACTTTACCATAACAGTATAAACCTATACGACAATGGTACCCAGGAGCTTACTGACGGAGCTACCAATAGCGGAGCTGCCTGTATAGTTTTGGAAGAAGAAGTGGCGGGAGGAGTGCAAATTGTAAACAATATTTTGCAAAACACTTACCCTGCAGTATCATCTGCAGTATCAAAAACTTACGGAATATATGTTAAGAATGGCACGAATAACCCGTTCCTTCCTGGTAGTAACGGAAGAAGCAACCATAATGACATTTATAGCGGCAGCTCATCCGCTACTAATGTAACCGGTTATATATTGGGGGCAGATGAAGTTTCTTTAACAGACTGGCAGGGAAACAACGTTGACTCTAACTCTTTGAGTGTGAATGCGCAGTATACGGATGATATTACGCTCCACACATTGAGCGCTGATTTAAATAACCAGGGTACTCCTGTTGGCGTAACTAAGGATATTAATAACAATAACCGCACCAGCACTGCTCCTGATTTAGGTATTGGCGAATATAACCCGCCAACCTACAACATAGGTTTTGTGGAAGTTGACGGGCTGGCCTCAGGATGTAACCTGGGAACCAAAACAGTTAAAGTACGTTACCGCAATGCTGGTATCCTCTCAATTCCTGCCGGGGATACTATTGTATTCTGGTATAAAGTGGATACAGCCACCGCGGTAGTTGATACCTTGTTTATGCCAACTGCGGTTGCGCCGGGAGATTCTTTTGATTTCTCATTTGCCCAGTCGTTTGTGTTCTCACAATATAAAAAGCATAGTATCCAGGTTTATGCTAACTATAACAAAGACCTTTTCCCTGAGAATGACTCCGTTGTTATAGAAGTGGAAAACATGAACTGTATAACCAGTCCATCAACCGTTGCTGACTTTGAAAGCAGCGATGAAGGATATACCCACAATGGAGGCTGGGTAAGGGGCACGCCTGCCAAGGCCACTATCAACACTGCCGGCAGCGGCAGCAAAGCGTGGGTGGTTGAAGGCCTTACCGGCGAATACTCGGATAATATGAGGTCTTATTTTTACTCACCTCTTTTTGATTTTAGCACCGCGTGCGAGCCAAAAGTTTCATGGCTGATGCGGTTTATACTTGAATTAAACTGGGATGCGGTAATACTTGAAGGCACAACCGATAATGTGAACTGGGTGAAAATTAACAGCATTACACCCGGTTATAACAATACCAGCGGTAATGGGCCTATGGCGCCCAACAAATTCTCAGGCGATAACGGTGCCTGGACAAAATATACTGCCGACCTTTCAGCATTTGCCAATGCGCCTATGTTCAGGTTCAGATTTTATTTTGCCACTGACGGCAGCAACACTATCGGTACCCACGAGGGTATTGCTGTAGACAGTATAGCCGTTCAGTTTTACCCCACACTTGATAACCTGAATCTGACCTCGAACCTTCAGGATGATACAGCTTTCATACAGGCTCCCTATACATTCACATCCGGTGTAGGCGCTGGTAACGTAAAACACTACTGGTATGTAGACGGTGTGCTTAAAGACTCTGTAAACAGCAGCTATACCACTTCATGGGCTACCACAGGCACACACGTAATTAAGTATGTTGCCAGAAACTGCGCCATGGCTGATTCAGTTACCGATACGGTAACTGTAGTTACCCCGGTAGGCTTACCTACTATTGACTTTTTGGCCAGCAGGTACAGCTTAAATGCGGGTGAAACAGTAAACCTGTCGAGCGTTACCGGCAACGGTGTAATTAACTGGCAGTGGATAATCACTCCCGACATGAATTACGATTACCTGTCGCAAAACGTTGTTCCTACCTACAGTTTCTCAGGCAACTTAACCAGCCCCAATGCAAACCTGATGTTCCTGCTGGGCGGTAAATACGATGTGTGCCTGGTAGCTGAAAACGTAAACGGTATTGATACCCTTTGCAAAACACAGTATATCGAAGTATTTGACGTCGCCAGCGTTTGTGCATTCCCGTCAGTGCCTTACCCAGCAGCTAAAATATTCGACTCTGGTATGGGTACCGGTAATTACGCCAACAACGAAAACTGTACGGCGGTAATTGAACTGGAATGCGCCGATACTATTTACCTTAAACTGAACAGCCTGCAAACAGAGCTGAACACAGATTACCTTAGGATTTATGATGGAGACGAAGACCCTGCCAATGCCATGTGGGACATTAGCCAGTATCCCAACGGGTTAAGCGGCAGCCTGGCCGGTATAAACAACCTGCCTGCAGTGATGAAGTCGTCCAACGGGTATGCAACCATTCGTTTCACTTCTAACGGAAGCGTTCCTTCACAAGGATTTGAAATTGAATATACCAGCAGCGCTGTAACTGTTAAACCCAATGCATCGTTTGACTTACCGGATACTTCGTGCCCGGCAACTCCGCTGCAACCGGTTAATACAGGCACAACCAACGGAGCCACTAATTACCAGTGGGACATTGACGGTGATAATTCAAATGATTATTCTGGCGCTAATCCTACATTCCAGTATGCCAGTGCCGGTACTTATACCGTAAGGCTGATAGTATCCAACTGTATCGGGCCTGACACTTTCTATAAAACGATTGTGATAGCTGCGCCTGCCACTAAACCTTCAACCACTTTCAGCGCTGACATTCTTAATCCTATCGTAGGTGATGAAGTGAGGCTGACAGACCTTACCGCCGGTTGTGTACAGGGTGTTGCATGGAGCATCAGCCCCAATTCGTTCTCGTATGTGCAAGGTACCAGCGCATCGTCAAAAAATCCGATTGTAGTATTTAATGCTACCGGTTGTTACGACGTTACTCTTGTTACCTGGAACGGTATAGGATACGATACGCTGAAGCAAACCTGCTACATTAACGTGATGAATACCTGTACGCCACAGGCACAGCTAAACAGCGATATAGGTATCAGCAGGGTGGCATTAAATACCATTGACAACCAAACCGCTGCCGGAACACAGGCATACAGCAACTACACCAACACCATCAGCACGGTTGTGGTAAAAGGTGAAAGGTATGAGCTGACCATTGAAAGGCCAACCAACCTGAACAATATGAGCCGCAGGGCCTGGATTGATTTTGACCAGGATGGAACCTTCAGCGCTTCTGAAGTGGTAGCCCTTGAGAACAATGCTCAAACGCTTCAGTTCAAGGCAAATATCCGTATTCCCCGCAATGCGCTCAGCGGTTACACACGTTTAAGGGTAGCTGCCGCCTTCACAAGCGGTTCACCTTCGCCTTGCGGTGGTTTCATAGGTGAGTTTGAAGACTACAGGATCATCATTATTGGTGATACCGTTAAACCGGTTATTACGCTTACAGGCAGCA
>DASPJH010000605.1:0-2503 GCA_035628715.1 Bacteroidia bacterium | reverse complement strand
GACCGCGGAAACACTGAATATTCCATCTGGAAAATTCAGCCTGTCCTTTCAATCGCGCCTGGGCCGCGATCCCTGGCTGCAACCGTATACGGCGGAAAGGCTGGCGCAACTTCCCGGTGAAGGCATAAAAAAGTTGCTGGTGGCCTGTCCTGCATTTGTGAGCGATTGCCTCGAAACACTGGAGGAAATTGCAGAACAGGGAAAAGAGCTATTCTTGCATGCGGGCGGCGAATCGTTTACCATGATACCCTGTCTCAATACTCATCCGTTGTGGGTAAAGGCGGTGGTCAGTTATGTCCGGGGCAATAATCAACAGGCACCATGTACAACTACATAAAGGCGCTTCATATCATCTTCATTGTAACCTGGTTCAGCGGTATGTTCTATATCGTGCGCCTGTTTATTTATAATACCGAAGCCGGAGATAAGGAAGAAGCGGAAAGGAACATACTACGGGGGCAATTCGGAATTATGATCAAAAGGCTTTGGCTGGGAATTGCCTGGCCCTCGGCAATGCTTACCCTGATCTTTGGCGGATGGACATGGTATATGCTGGGCGTACTGCCCGGCTGGCTGTTGGTAAAATTATGTTTTGTTGCCGGTTTGTATGTGTACCATTTTACGCTGCATGCAATTTACAAGCAGCAGATGAAAGGCTTTTTTAAATACTCTTCTCAACAACTGCGCATCTGGAATGAAGTAGCCACCATTTTCCTGGTAGCCATCGTGATGCTGGTAGTAGTAAAGCAAAGCCTGAGCTGGTTATGGGGACTGATTGGCCTGGCACTGCTTTTAATTGTGCTGATGAGCGCAATCCGGATCTATAAAAATATCAGGTCTAAATAGCGGGAAGGCATACACGTAAAAAAAACCTCCTGACGGAGGTTTTGTATGGGGTAACAAATTTTCAGTTTTTCACGAGACCGACGTTTAATTAAGTTGGTTTACCATAAGCATTGGATCTAATCAGTTGCCTGGGAGGTTTTTACACAGGCAAATACCAGAGATTAAAAACGGGAAGGTATCGGATAAATCAGTAAGCAAGTTAAAAGAAAAACCTTTCCTATTTTTTTCGGATTTTAAAAGGAAAGGGGAGCAGGAATACTCCCCTTTTTAACCCCTAAACCCTAAACCGTAGAAAAGGTTTTTCATGTAATGACTTATAAAAATAATTCAAATATCTTAAAACGGTGAGGTAAAACCCCTTAGGATATATTGCAGTTGATTTACGGAAACACGATCGTATCATCAACTATATCATTCTCACAATTCTGTAATAGCAAGAGCATAAAAGTAGTTCCATAAACTATGCCAAAGCCGGTAAATGTGGAAAAACTTGGGTTGGCTAAACGGCGATGTTAATGTTTTTAACAATTCGTATTCATTTTTCAGTCACAGCAAAGTCATGTACCGATGGGCAGCCATTGAACGCACCCGTCCGGTTCGGGCCTAAACTTCTGTTATGAAACTACCGTACAATGAGCAAAGGTCCTTTTCCCGACACGGCCAGTCCGTTATGATCTGTGCCCTTCAAAATCCAGTAATAAGTACCCACCGGCAAGGGCTTTCCGTTCACCGTACCATTCCAGCGGCGGGCCGCATCGCTGGTTTCGAACACCACCTGCCCCCAGCGGTTGTATACCCTTAGATAGCTTAATTTCATGATGCCTGACAACTTAAGTCCCCAGGTATCGTGGAGGCCGTCGCCGTTGGGTGAAAAAGCATTCGGGACCGAAACATGTGTTTCATCCACTACCTTAATTTGAACCGGCACACGGTCGCTGAGGCAATTGCCATCTTCTATTTCAATATAATAAGTTATATCGTTGTTCCGCGCGGGCAAAGCGAATGTACCTGCAGCCTGCTCCTGGAGCGGTGTTCCACCAACCGGCACATCATATAATTTATAGGTTCCCCGGGCAGTTGCTGCCGGCTGCATGGTGAATGAAGCTCCTTTCGGGACCGTATAATTATCAAATACCGGCGAAGGAAGTTGAACGGTAACATTTTCTACTATAAATGATTGAGAAGGCACCATGCATCGATTGGCATCTGTCAGTTTGATGCGATAAGTGCCTGCCGTTATATTTTTCAATTCCTGTCCTTGTCCTGCAAGCTGCCCGTCTGCATCGTACCATTCGTATAGGGCTCCATTTCCTGCGCCGTTCACGCTCAACCCGCTTATGGAACCGACGGCGCGCTGACAGGTGTCGGGAACAACCCGCAAATCATCGATGTCGATAACTGGTAAGGGCAGGCTGGTAACCGTATAAGGGTCCGATTGCACGGTACAGCCGGAACTATGTAGGGCTTCCAGCCGGTAAATGCCCGGCCCAATGTTCAACAGGTCGGCATTACTTCCTACCTCGTTGCCTGTGGCTACGTCTGTCCACCGGTAACCGGTGGCGCCATCGGCAAACAGCCCTTCAATACTGCCATTGTTTTTACCGCAGGTTGCCGGCCTGGTGATTACGCTGGTATCTATTATCGGGCCCATTGTGTT
>DASPJH010000604.1:0-10298 GCA_035628715.1 Bacteroidia bacterium | reverse complement strand
GTATCTCCAATTCTTTATCAATTACCACGCAGGGGGGCATAAAATTAGCCAGCAGTATGCTGTTCAGTGTTTTTTCGGGGTTGTTATACTGGTAATTTTCTATTTCAGGCTTTTTTTTTGCAAATGGCTGTAGGCTCCCATTTTCGGCCGGGCGGTAATTTAAATCCAATATGGCGTTACTGTTGGCTGTGTTTTTCCGGGCGTATATTTTATATCCTCCTTCAATGGTGCTAAACAGGTTGTCAGATGCACCTATAGTTTCAGATTTTCCCAGCATTAAAAACCCCCCTTTTTTTAATGCGTAATGGAAGGTGTTCATTATTTTTTTCTGCAATACCGTATCCAGGTATATAAGCAGGTTACAGCAGCTGACAAAATCGAGGCGGGAAATAGGAGGGTCGTTAAAAATATTGTGCGTGGCAAACACGCATATATCCCTTACGGCTTTTACAATGCGGTAGCTGGAGTCTACCTTGGTAAAAAAACGTCCCAGCCGTTCCGGCGAAATATCGGCCAGCTCGTCCCTGGTATATGAGCCCAGCCGGGCTTTAGCTATGGCTGTTTCACTCAGGTCGGTGGCAAAAATATATATCTGCGGCGCAGGTATCTTTTCACCTAAAATTTCCATAAACAGCATAGCTATAGAGTATGCCTCCTGCCCGGTAGAGCAGGCGGGAACCCATATCCTTACCGGTGTGCCGGCGGTTTTACTCTGAAGAATACGGGGAAACAGCTGCTCTTTTAAATAGTCAAATGCCTCAGGTTCCCTAAAAAATGCCGTAACGTTAATTAATAGGTCCTGGTATAGTATGCTTATTTCTTTAGGTGTTTGTTCCAGGTACGCAAAATACTCTTTCAGGGTATGCATTTTATACAACAGCACCCGGCGCATTACCCGCCGTTTTATGGTGGATTTTTTATAGTGCATAAAATCTACCCCGGTAAATTTTTTAAGCAGCAGCAATATGTTGTTCAGATCTTCGTCCGGGGCAATTTTTTCTTCAATACTACTGACAGCCGATAGCAGAACGCCCGGATGCTTTCCCAGTCGTTCCAGTTCCCCGGCAATTTCTTCAGGCGACAGTACCAAATCCACCCCGCCTTCTGCCACCGCCGATTTGGGCATACCCTTAAATTTGGCCGATTCGTCCTGGGCAAAAGTTAATCCACCTGCCATTTTAATAGCTTTCAGTCCTATGGCGCCGTCCGAAGCATTGCCAGATAATACAATACCAATGGCACCGGCTTGTTGGTTCTCAGCCAGCGATATAAAAAACTGGTTAACGGGTAAATGCAGTATAGGCCTCGCGGGGCGAGGTTCCAGTTTCAGCATTCCGTCTGCAATCACCATTTCCTTGTTCGGTGGTATAATATACAGGTGGTTAGGCTCAATCTTCAGCATGTTCCTGGCCTCAAGTACCTTCATTCCGGTTACCCGTTGCAGTATTTCAGTAAGCATGCTTTTGTGCGTGGGGTCCAGGTGCTGTATATATACATAGGCCATTCCAGTATCAGCCGGCAGGGCTCTCAGCAACTGGGTAACCGCTTCCAGTCCCCCGGCTGAAGCTCCTATAGCTACAATGGGATAAGGCTTTGAACGTTCCCCGGTAGTTTCGGGGTTAGGTTTTTTTTTCATTAACACTGCACCATTTTAAGAGCACTAAATAGCAGGATTTATACAAAGGTTACCAAATAAACACGGCAAACAAATAACCAGCGTTAAATACTTTTATTTTTATTAAGATAATTTTTTAACACTCACAACTTTAGCAAAATAAGTTGAAACAACTGAACAGATGATTTGTTTTAACGGTTTAACCTGAATGTAAATACGGTTACCTGAGAAAATTTAATGCTGATGGATAATTACTTGCATTTGGATGCAGTTTTCAGATGGAATATTCATATTTTTATTGTATACTTGTTTTACAAGTTGCCTCTATTCTATCCGTCACCAAAAGTTAAACGTTATGAAAGCGCCCGTAATACTTATAGTTGATGATGACCATGAGGACAGAGAGCTCCTCGAGGAAGCCATACACGAAATTGACAGCTCAATAAAATGTAGAACGGCAACTGACGGCAGAGAAGCGCTTGCCCTGCTTCAGAATATGGATGACGCGCCGGATATGATTTTTTTAGACCTGAACATGCCTAAAATTAACGGCAAACAATGTTTAAACGAAATTAAAAAAACAGAGCGCTTCAACACCGTTCCGGTAATTATATACACCACCTCCAAACTTTCTGAAGATATCGCCGAAACCCGTAATATGGGCGCCAGCTGTTTTATTACTAAACCCAATACATACCGCGAACTCAGAACATCTATTGTATCACTTATTTCAAATCTAAAGTCTCCTAAAAACAGGGAACCAGAGTTTGCAGTTTTAACATCAACCTTATTTCATTAAAACCTGGCTGTTGCCCGCAAACACTTTTGCAGTGCCTGCTGTTGCATTGTAAACAGTTTTGAAGCATGGAACCAAAAGAACCCGGCATTGTTCCGCCCCAGGTAACCGGCCGTGAAAGCGGAGCCACCGCTGAAAAAAATATGGAAACGCCTGCAAAAGCAGCTGAGCTGTTTGCTATTGCCCGCCGCAGGCTGCTGGATATTAATAACTGGAAAAAATACGGCGGTATTATAAGCGCTGAGTTTCAGCTTACCGATATGGATGGTAACCCGCTGGAAGGACCGCCACAAGTAGGTAATTTAATACGGATAGACCTGCCCGGACCGGGCCCACAAAAAGGCGATGGCTATGACTGGGTGTATATTGAGGATATACAGGATCGTACCGATTTCACCGGGATACGGGTGAGGCCTGTTACCGCACCCACATCCGATGAAAGTGCCACCTCCCATTTTTTTACAGATGCCGCCACCAGCACCTTTATTGTGCAAAGGGAAGGCGTGAAGGTTATAGCTTCGGAACTGGGTAAAAATGAAATACCCAATACCGATACTCAAAATATTATTGATAAAATAAGAAACACACTGGTAGCCATGGGCGCTTCTCACGGAGCCTCATTTCCTCAATGGAAAAGCCTGATGGAAGGCTTTTTGGACTGGGAAGAAAAATAACCGTTTGTTAATCCACTTTATAGCGCACCAGCCTCTCATCATAATGTGTCTTCTCCAGCCTGAACTGCAACATGTATGCATATCTCCTGGATATTATTATGCCGTTTTGTTTATTTATAAAAGTGTTAAAATCCGCTGTAAAATATTTTTTTACAGAATCTTTCATATGCTCCACCAAACGGTTTACGACTATATTTACTTTAAATGTTCCGGCGGGTACGGTTATGGTTGTGTCAGCAGGTTTTGTAAATGCATGGACTTCAAAAACAGTATCGCCACCGTCCATCTGAAAATAGGAAACAGGTTGCGGCAAACCATTAGAACCTACCTTTTTCCCGGCAGTGTTCACCAGGTATCCTGACGAATCCCGCAGGTACTCTACTTCGGGCGAAAACACTAAATTGGAATTAACCTGTTTAAAATAAGTATACCCGTTAATTACGGTGTCCTTTTCAACAAAGCTGCTGTCACGGCCGGTAAGTGTTTCTTTCCCTAAAGAATCTATAAACACTGTTTCATACACTACATAATTCCCCACTTTTAAAAAGGGATAATTGTTTTTAGCCGGTTCGGGTGTGATGTGTTTGTCTTTTTTGCAGGATGAAAAAGCAATTAGTAAGGCTGTGGCAATTGTTAAAATCTTTGTAATATTCATAGTGTGGGTTTTAAACGAAAGATTAACGGTTAAATAACTTGCTGTAGTATAGTGGCATTTGTAAAAACATTATACACAATATTGCTTTTAACCATGCTTTCTGCTTACTTTCAGATTTAAATTTTGCACACAAACCTTGTACATATTAAACGGACATTTAACCAGGCACCCTATCATAGACTGGAATAACAGGGCTTACCGCTACGGGGATGCTTTTTTTGAAACCATGCTGTACCGGGATGGGAGGGTTAAGTTATTGCCATTTCACTACCAGCGGATGGAAAAAACGCTGGCACTGCTGCAAATGGAAAAACCCGGAAAGCTGGACTACGAAAGGGTGGACACCGAAATTGCTGCGGTAGCAAACTTTAACGACCTTGAAACGGCTAAAATACGCATCACTTTTTGGCGAAACGGTGGCGGAACCTACCTGCCCGACGAAAACAGCACCTATTACCTGATTGAAGCACTGCCTGTGAACCCCGGATACCTGGAGCTGAATGAGAAGGGCCATGTGCTGGATATTTACCGCGACAGCTTTAAAAACACCGATATACTGGCCAACCTGAAAACGGTGGGATGCCTTACTTATACGCTTGCCAGCCTGTTTGTTCAAAAACAGGGTATTGATGATGCTATATTGTTAAATAACCACGGCCGGGTGGCGGAGTGCACCAGCAGTAATATTTTTTGTGTGATTAATAATGAAATTATCACGCCTCCCCTTTCCGAAGGCTGCCTGGACGGTGTAATGCGCCGCCACTTACTGGAAACTTTACCCGCCAAAGGTTTTACTGTAAAAGAACAACTTATTGAACTGGCCGCCCTTGAACAAGCTGATGAAATTTTTACAACAAATGCGCTGGGGGTGAAATGGGTGGGAGAAATAAGGGGTATTAACAGGCCATTTAAAAATAATATTTCCAGGGGAATTTAATTGTAACTATTTATACTGGTATTAAATTCCAGGCTTGGATGGATTGCGTTAAAATTTGTGAGGACAGGATTGAAATCCAATGCTGTGGAGTGCACAAGAACCGGTTAGGACAGGATTTAAATCCTGTCCTGTGGAGATTGCATAAAAAAGTCAGGTTTAAAACCTGACTTTTTTATGCAATCTCCACAGCAACGGGTTTTAACCCGTTGGCTCAGGAATAAATACTAACCACCAAAATCACTTCGCCACCTTCTCAAACACCTTCACATTGCCTGCGTCCAGGTTAACAATGTAAATGCCTTTGGCCAGTGATGAAGTATTGATCTCCAGCTTATCAGCGTTCATAACCGACTGAAAAACAAGCTGGCCGGTGAGCGTATAAATTTTAACAGTGGCGGTTTCAACGCTGCTGGTGCCTCTGGCAATAGTAAGCGAGTTATCAAAAGGCACCGGGTAAATGCACATACCTGCATTGGCAAAGCCGTTTATGCCCAGGTGGCCTGCCTCGCTAATTCCCATTGATGAAGTAAACACGTTATCACCGCCGTCATTCAAACCATTATTGTTGGATGCCATAAAAGCGCCATAAAAAGTTACGGGACCACTGTTAGCAGCAGGGGCCGTCCATGAAAAAGTCCAGGTTTTGGTGTTAATACCTGATGTGCCACCCAGCGTATGAGCAATGTACTTGCCCGCTCCCTGTACCTGTGTATTACCGTCAGCTGGGGTTAAAGTGCCTGCTTTGGCACCGTTTTGAAACTGTGGCGATACCTGGAATCCAAATTTTGAAATGCCGGCTTCAGCCAGGGTGGCGGTAATGTTGTAGGTAGAACCGGGTACATAACCCGATGCTGGAACGTCAGAGGTAATTATGTTGGCCCGGGGAGTTACAGAACCACCGTGACAACCTCCCTGTACACAGGTAGCTCCCCCATTTTCAGGGATGGAGCCGGAAACGCCGGTAACCGGACCGCTTGCACTGGTTTGTGCAGTTTTGGGCGTCATCAGCAAAATTGCTGTGGCAAAGGCGGCAATAGTAAATAGGGTGTAGATGTACTTCATAGTCAAATTAAATTTCTGTTTTAAAGTGTAATAATAAAAAAATCCTTGCCATAAACTGACAAGGATTTTGCGAAAATAGTTGGGTGTGTTAAAAATTTATTTGTGGCTGCTCAGGTACTTGGCTACACCTTCGGCGGTATCTACCAAGCCTTCCTGGCCTTTTTCCCAGTCAGCAGGGCATACCTCGCCTTTTTCTTCAAAAAACAGCAAGGCATCCACCATACGCAGGGTTTCATCAATACTACGGCCCAGCGGAAGGTCGTTTACCACCTGATGGCGCACAATACCGTCTTTGTCAATCAGGAACAAACCACGGTAAGCAACAGCATCATCACCTTTGTCGCTTACAAATACCATACGGCCTTCATCGTCATAGTCATAATGGCCGGCCAGCACGCCATAATTCATGGCGATGGTTTTGTTAACATCGGCTACCAGCGGGTACTCAACACCCTGTATACCGCCATCGTCCTGGGGAGTGTTCAGCCATGCCCAATGCGTAAATTTTGAATCTATTGAGCAACCTACCACTTTCACACCACGGCTTTCAAAATCAGCTATACGCTTCTGGAAAGCTATAATTTCAGTGGGGCATACAAAAGTGAAGTCCAAGGGATAGAAGTAAAACACCACGTGGTTTTTTCCTTCGTATTGGGCAAGAGAGAAATTCTCAACAAAATCGCCATTTACCACTGCATCAGCCACAAAATGGGGAGCTTTTTTACCTACTAATACTGACATTGTTTTAAAATTTTAAAAGATTAACGGAATAACATGAAATTTGATTGGGCAAAATTACACAATTCGGCACCGGTTACAAATAATCAAATTGTATTGCGCAGCTAAAAGTTTGGTTTCCGGAACGGTAGACGCAGTGAAAAAACTATACAGGAAAAATATAATAAACCGCCGGTTCACCGTTTTTAATGAAAAACATCTGCCATTGCAAGGCGGAAAGTATTTTGCCTGATATATTTGCAGTACCAGCCTATGTTGACCCAATTAAAAGAGAGCCTGACCCAAAACCACCACCGCAATGCCTTTTGGATTGAGAACAATTATTACTCGTATGCCCGGCTGGATGTGCGCAGCAGCGCCGTTGCTGCATGGCTGGCGCAGCACAACCCGCACCGCAGGCCGGTAGGTATTATTGCTGCCGATACATTTGATACTTATTCAGCCATTTTGGGGATTATGTTTTCAGGGGCAGCGTATGTGCCCATCCTCCCCTCCTACCCTAAAGACCGCAGCCAGAGCATTATTGAACAGGCAGGGATGGAGATAATTTTAAGCCCGCTGCCTGATACCGAGCTGGAAGGTTGTATAAACCCCGGCAACCATGTGGTACTTATTAACTCCATACCTGAAAATAACTCGTTTGCCCAGCCCGAAGTGAGCCTGAAGGAAAATGCCTATATACTGTTTACCTCTGGAAGCACCGGTGTACCTAAAGGTGTACCGCTTACACACGGCAACCTGTGGGCTTTTATGGATTCGTTCTTTTCGCTTGGTTACGAAATAACCGCGGAAGACCGCTTTTTACAGATGTTCGACCTGACGTTTGACCTTTCGGTGATGTCGTACCTGGCACCGCTGTTTAAGGGAGCTTGTGTGTATACGGTACCTGCTGATGGTATCAAATACATGAATATATATTCATTGCTGGAAGAACATGAACTGACCTTTACGCTGATGGTGCCCTCAATACTCAGCTATTTACGGCCGTATTTCAGCGATATTGATTTGCCTAAGTTGCGACACTCGCTGTTTTGTGGGGAAGCATTGTATGCGGATGTAGCAAAGGAGTGGCAGGTATGTGTTCCCAATGCTTTAATACAGAACGTTTACGGCCCCACGGAAGCTACCATTTTTTGTATGACCTATGACTGCCGGGATGCCATAAAAGAGTACAACGGCATGGTGTGCATAGGCCAACCGATGAAAAATGTGGCCGTGGTAGCTGTAGATGAAAATAACCGGCCTGTTAAACAGGGCGATAAAGGCGAATTATGCCTGAGCGGCGGGCAGGTAACTTCCGGTTATATTAATAACCTGCAAAAAAATAAAGAGGCGTTTTTTGAATTGAACGGCACCCGGTATTACCGCACCGGTGATATTGCTTTTATGGACGCAGCAGGCGATTACCAATATTGCGGCCGGGTGGATTACCAGGTGAAGGTGAAGGGTGGTTTTAGGGTGGAATTAAACGAAATTGAAGCCCACGCCCGCAACTACACCGGGCTGGCCAACGTTGCAGCCGTGGCAATACCTAATAACATCGGCATATCACAAATATTTTTATTTCTTGAAAATTATACCGGGGATATAGCCGACATTACCCGCTACCTTAAAACCCAGGTACCCGAATACATGCTGCCTGAAGAAATATTAAATATCCCGGTCTTCCCTTTAAATAATAACGGCAAAACGGATAGAAAAGCCCTGGGCGGGATGGTGAAGGTCGGCATGGTTTGATGGCAACCCTGTCATTCCCGCTTCAGGCGGGAATCTAATTATAAAACTAGCCATGAGAATATTACTAATAGCCACTTTACTTATATCAATACGCCAATCTTTTGGACAAAAGGATATACACAGCCATATTATGATTGGAGTAGTCAGCAATAAATATTTTACAACCGAATTAAAAGTCCGAAGGTTAATTGTTCCAAAAGGGTCCTACCTGTTTAGTGCCCAACCCAATGACACCAACTATTCAAAAAAAAATTCCCTTGGTTTCCTGGTAGATGGAGGTTTTGAAAATAATTATTCAAGGAACAATTTTTTATATGCAGGTAAATTTGGCGTTAAAACATTTTTCGTAAATCGTTGGCCACTTGTAAACGCCGGGCCCGAATTGTTAGTTTATTCTAACTATTTTAGTGATGAAATCAGAACCATTATCAGGCTAAGGGCCGGATTAACTATATTTAGCTTTTTAGACTTAGATTACCAGTATAATATTTTTAGTTATGGACAACTACCAACGTCCAATTTTACGAGGCATTCAGTGAACTTATGTATTTCACTGAATGCTGTTTGGGAAATAAGAGTAGGTCCTTAATTAGATGACCCACTAAACTGACGATATTCATGCTGAACTTGATTCAGCATCTCACTAGTATTAATGGTTATACTTTGGCATTTTGAGAGTTGAGATCCTGAAACAAGTTCAGGATAACTAAAGGCTCTTGTACTCTTACTTCCACAAATCATTCAATTTTATTCCACCAGGAATTTTCAAATTACCACATTTTCAAATTAAAATACCCCCGAATAATTAAACGGGGTAATTTTCTTCAGTTCTTTTTTAACGTCATCATTCACGTTCAGGGTGTCAATAAACTCGGCCAGGCTGTCTTTGGTTACCTTGTGGTGGGTGCGGGTAAGGGCTTTCAGGGCTTCGTAGGGTTTTGCATACCCTTCGCGGCGCAACACAGTTTGTATGGCTTCGGCAATTACCGCCCAGTTGCTTTCCAGATCCAGATCAATTGCGTCTTTATTTAATACTAATTTATTTACCCCTTTAATTATCGAAGTGTAAGCAATTAATGCGTGTGAAATCGGTACACCGATATTTCTCAGCACAGTGCTGTCTGTCAAATCCCGTTGCAGTCGGCTGATGGGCAGCTTGGCAGCAAAATGCTCCAGCAGCGCGTTGGCCACACCTAAATTGCCTTCGGCGTTTTCAAAATCAATCGGGTTTACTTTATGCGGCATGGCACTACTGCCCACTTCACCCTCTTTCAGGCGCTGCTTAAAGTAATCCATAGAAATATACGTCCACACATCCCGGCTAAAATCCACCAGTATATTATTAATGCGTTTCAGGCAATCGCACAGGGCGGCCAGGTTATCGTAGTGCTCAATCTGGGTGGTGTATTGCATGCGGGTAAGCTCCAAGCGGCGGTTCACAAACTCATTGCCCAGTTCTGCCCAGTCAAATTGCGGGTAGGCCACAAAGTGAGCGTTAAAATTCCCGGTAGCGCCGCCAAACTTGGCTGCAAACGGTATGGCGTGCAGCTGGCGCAACTGGTTTTCCATGCGCTCCACAAACACCATTATTTCTTTCCCCAAACGGGTAGGAGATGCAGGCTGACCGTGCGTTTTGGCCAGCATGGTTACCTCTTTCCACTCTTCCGATTTTACCTTTAATAAGTTAAGCAGCTCCTCCATTTTGGGAAGCAGTATCTCTTTCAGGCCCTCTTTCAGGCTTAGCGGAACAGCCGTATTGTTTATATCCTGCGAGGTAAGCCCAAAATGCACAAACTCAGTCACGCTTTCCAGGGCAGTGCCTTCCAGTTTGCTCTTTATAAAATATTCAACCGCCTTAACATCGTGGTTGGTAGTGGCCTCAGTGGTTTTAATTTCTTCGGCGTTGTCAACATTAAAATTGAGGTAAATATCGCGCAGGGTGCGCTTGGCGCTGTCGTCCAGCTTACCTTCCAGCTGCGGCAGGGGGATTTCCGATAAAAATATCAGGTATTCAATTTCCACCAGTACCCGGTAGCGTATCAGTCCGAATTCAGAAAAATAAGGGGCCAGTGGCAGGGTTGTTT
>DASPJH010000603.1:0-3913 GCA_035628715.1 Bacteroidia bacterium | reverse complement strand
GCATAAACCATCACAAAACTGCGACACTGCCTTTTACTATACCTCCGATTCATGCTACGACTCGCTGATTCTTCAAATAAAAATTGATACCGTTACAGAAACATACATTTCCCGCTGCAAGCAGAGAAAGTATAAAACATTTGAGCTTACTTCAGGGCAAACCTATATGGGCTTCAATTTTTATGACAGTTTAAAACTGGAATTTTCTAACCCTGTGATGGATGTGGACACCACCTATATTGAGCTCTTTGAAGATACCCTGCTTAAAAGTAACTATAGGATGGAGTTTGATACACAAAACCCCAGGCAGGTATATTTTGTGTATCCCTGGCAGGAAGACAAAAAGTATTCTCTCAAATTTAAAAAGTACACGTTTACAGACCTTTTCGGGCAGCAAAACGACTCACTGAGTATAACTATCAGCACTGCAGTTGCTGCAACTTTGGGCAGTTTGTCCATAAATGTCACAGCTCCAAAAACAGGTAACTTTATAGTTCAGTTACTTGACGCAAAATCAGAGGTTGTAAATCAGCGGGTTATATCGTCAGCAACACCCATTACCTATCGAAATTTACAGCCTGGCCAATATTTTGTAAAAGTAATTAATGATGTTAACCAGAACGGCGTTTGGGATGGAGCCAACTACTTTAAAAAGCAACAGCCCGAACCGGTTTATATCACACCAAAATCCATTGAAGTACGCGCCAACTGGGATATTACAGACATTATGATAGATCCGGGTTTCTAATGTTAATTACTGTTAACAACCGTTGATAAAGACAGACTTCCCAACAAACCCACAATTGAAATTTTGCCTGATGTTGACACGCGTTTATAAAGTGAGAGTTGTTCTACCCTCTGTACACAAAAAATCAATTTGAGTCTTTCAACAGAAACAACTGTATAAAGAAATAGTTTGAGTGTTCAACTGTTCATCGCCGTTTCTGAAACCCTTGCAGCACAATAGAGAACAGCCTTGTCAATACACGTTAACAGAAAGTTAATAACTCACCGGCAACACAAATCTTCATACACTTATCTACAAATTCACACAGCCTATATAAATAACATATAATCTTTTAAAATATATTGTTTTAAGAATTGTGGGGAACCGTGGTTTTCAAAAATCAGACAGAATGAGATACCTTTGATTCCCTTTTTTGAAAAACTGACCGATGCTTGAAGAAATTGAAAAGGTTACTCTCGAAGCAACCGAATTTGGAATTACTGATGCAACCAGCCTAGAAAATTTCAGGCTCAAATATCTTTCCCGCAATGGTTTGTTAAACCAGCTTTTCGAAGATTTTAAAAAAATTCCGAACGAACAGAAAAAAGCTGTGGGCGGGCGCATCAACGTGTTGAAAACCTTCCTGCAGCAAAAATTCGACGAGAAAAAGGAAGAACTGGAAAGTCAGGAGACCGGCGCATCATCCGATATGGATTTCTCTTTGCCTACCCTGCAGCAGCTCGGAAGCAGGCATCCGCTGAACCTGGTCCAAAACCAAATACTGGAAATATTTGCAAAATTGGGGTTCACCGTTTCCTACGGTCCGGAGATTGAAAGCGACTGGTACAATTTCTCCGCCCTGAATTTCCCGGAAAATCACCCTGCCCGTGATATGCAGGATACTTTTTTCGTGGATAAGGACCATGCTTTACGTACCCACACTACCTCGGTTCAGGTAAGGGTGCTGGAGAAACAGAAACCACCGGTTCGCATGGTTTCTCCCGGCAGAGTGTACAGGAATGAGGCTATTTCAGCACGGGCCCACTGTTTCTTTCACCAGGTAGATGGATTTTATGTAGACAAAGGCGTTTCTTTTGCCGATTTAAAACATACCCTGTACACCTTTGTAAACGAGCTGTTTGGTAGTGGCACCGCGGTAAGGTTCCGCCCATCGTATTTTCCCTTTACCGAAGTAAGCGCCGAAATGGACTGCACCTGCTTTTTGTGTAAGGGAAAAGGGTGCAATGTTTGCAAATACACTGGGTGGGTAGAAATTTTAGGAAGCGGGATGATAGACCCTGCGGTACTGAAAAATTGCGGGATAGATCCGGAAGTTTATTCAGGTTTCGCTTTTGGTATGGGGGTAGAACGTATCACCATGCTGAAATACAATGTTAAAGACCTCAGGATGTACTCTGAGAACAACGTAAAATTCCTGCAGCAGTTTAAAGGAGTTGTATAAACCATTTACTTTTTTTCACTTAATTGGATAAACATTTCCAAAGGGTTGTTTTTCATAACCCGCAAACAAACTTTAAGAATGAAAAAACCACTTTTAGTATTGATTTTGGCTGTATTTGCCACAGTTACATTTGCTCAAACCAAAAGGGCATTATTTATCGGTATCAACACCTATAAGCCGGATAATGCCAAATCATCTCCTGAAAGGGAAGCGCCCCCCAACCTGGCCGGTTGTGTAAACGATGCGCTGGCTATGAAGGAGATGATGCAGATTCGTTTTGGTTTCGAGGAGAAGAATATCTCCACCCTGTATAACCAGGATGCAAGCCGGGCAAGAATAATAGGTGAAATTGAAAAACTTATTGAAATATCCAAAAAAGGGGATGTTGTTTTCATTTTTTATGCTGGTCACGGCTCTCAGGTAAAAAATTCATTGTCGGTAGAAGCTGATAAACTGGATGAAACCATTGTACCTGCCGATGCTTATAAGGGAGAAAAGGATATCCGTGATAAGGAACTGGCCGTATTGCTTAACAAGCTTATAGATAAGGGAGTAATAGTTACTGCCATTTTTGACAGCTGCCACAGCGGCTCGTTATCAAGAGGTCCCGGCGACCCTCCAAAATACCGGTTTACTTCCGGTGATAACCGTGATGTAAAAGACCCCGAACAACCAGAACCTGCTGAAAACAGGGGAGCTTTAATTATTTCAGCTTCCCGGGACAAAGAACCTGCCCAGGAAATTAAAGATGAGCACGGCATGCCGCACGGTGGATTTACCGTGGCACTGCTGGAAATTTTGAGAACAGAATCGCCATCGGCATCGGTAAGTAAAATTTTCCGCAGGGTGGAGGCAGTTATGCTGTATAACAACCTGGACCAAAAAGCAGTACTGGCAGCAAATGAAGAACGCCGGAACGGAAACCTTCTGGGAATTGGCGACTCATTGGTAAAAAATGATTATGAAGTTCCTGTAATTACTATGGAAGGTGACCTGGTAGTGTTAAACGCCGGCTTTGCCACCGGGATTAGTCCTAAAACGATATTGAAAAAGCTTACCAATAAAGGGTTTGTTATACTCGAAGTAGTGCGTGTGGAAAGCATCAATAAATCGTATGCAAAAATTAATGAAAACCCGGGGGTACCTATTATACCCGGCGAAGGTTTCAAAATTGAGAACCTGGTATTATCACCCGAGGCAGCTATAAAAATCTATGTATTCAACAGTAATTACACAGCTGCAAATCTTACCTCAACAGTAAATAAACTGGCGGCAGCAGGGTACAATTTTTCAAATTTGCCATCCGCAGTGCCATACCAGAGCGTATACTTTGATAACAATAAATGGCAGGTAGCATTTAAGGATAAAAAAACGGTGGAAATAGGCGCCGACATAAATAAAGAAAAGCTGGCTGCTAAAATGGTAAAAGATTCACTGGCATCTTTTACAATACCTGCCACCCAAAACCTGGGCAAACTGCTGAAGGACAGATTCAGTGCAGCAGGCACAGTGAAAATAGTAAACAGCGCTGCAGATGCGGATTATCACCTGGTTGGCCGCTGGAAAGACGGGAAGGTAGAATATGCCTTTGTTAACCCCAACAGGATGTTTGGTGTAAACGATAGCAATAACCTGCCCTTACCCATCCGTACCAATTACTTTGCAGTATCAGATGCGCAGGGTTCAGAGAAAGCGCTGACGGACAGCCTGCAGGAGTATATTAT
>DASPJH010000602.1:0-2473 GCA_035628715.1 Bacteroidia bacterium | reverse complement strand
ACCGAACCTACCTGATTAAAGTAACGCTGGATGATTACGTAGCCACCTCAGACTATAATGGCCTGATAAATATAGTGCTGCTGATGGTGGTACTGCTGCTGGTAAATACCGCCATTAACTTTTGGCAGGGATATTTAACCGCCTGGCTGGGGCAAACCGTTATTAAAGATTTGCGCCTGCGGGTATACGGCTTTATCACACGGTTGAAAATGAAGTATTTTGACCGCACTCCCGTGGGCACTATGGTTACCCGGTCGGTAAACGATATAGAAACTCTCTCTAATGTATTTTCTGAAGGGCTGATAGTTATTACCGGCGATATATTGCAGATAGTGGTGATACTGTTCTTCATGTTCAATATCGACTGGCGGCTCAGCCTTGTATCCCTCTCTGTAATGCCGCTGCTGCTTATTTCGGCATACGTATTCAAAGAGAAAGTAAAGAAATCATTTACCGAGGTGCGCAATGCCGTAGCTAATCTTAATGCCTTTGTGCAGGAACACATCACGGGGATGCATATTGTACAGATATTTAACCGCGAAAAAGAAGAATACGACCGTTTCAAAAGTATTAATGGCCTGCACCGCGATGCCAACATTCGGGGAGTGATGTATTATTCGGTATTCTTTCCTGTGGTGGAGATTATTACCGCCCTGGCCACCGGGTTGGTAGTTTGGTACGGCGTTAAACTGATTATTGGCGGAGATATTTCGTATGGAGTAATTGTTACCTTTATAATATTTATCAACCAGTTTTTCAGGCCGATACGGCAGCTCGCCGACCGGGTGAACACCCTGCAGATGGGTATGGTGGCGGCAGAAAGGGTATTTAAGCTGATTGATGAAACCGACCAGCTGGAACCTACGGGTACTTATAAACCTGGCCGCATTAAAGGCGACGTGGAGTTTAAAAACGTTTGGTTTGCCTATAACGAGGAAGACTGGGTGCTGAAGGATATTTCTTTCAAAGTGGAAGAAGGTAAATCGCTGGCGTTGGTGGGCGCTACGGGTGCTGGTAAATCATCCATCGTAAACCTGATAAACCGGTACTACGCCATCAACAAAGGCGAAATACTGATAGATGGCCGTAATGTAAGCGAGTACGATGTGTACGACCTGCGAACCAACGTAGCGGCGGTGTTGCAGGATGTATACCTGTTTTCAGGAAGTATAGAGTCGAACATCCGCCTGTATGATGAAACCATCACCCGCGAAAAAATTATAGAGGCCGCTAAGCTTATCGGTGCCGATACTTTTATTCAGCGCCTGCCCGGGGGGTATGATTTTAATGTGATGGAGCGGGGTAGTTCATTATCTGTTGGCCAGCGGCAAATGATATCGTTCATCCGCGCCCTGGCAGCCGACCCTAAAGTGCTGATACTGGACGAAGCCACCAGCTCTGTAGACTCTGAAACGGAGGAACTGATTCAGCACGCCATTGAAGTACTGATGCAAGGGCGTACCAGCATTGCCATTGCCCATCGCCTAAGCACCATCCAGCATGCGGACCGTATTCTTGTCCTCGACAAAGGCCAGATAGTGGAAAGCGGCACCCATGATGAGCTTCTGAACGCCAAAGGATTTTACGAAAAACTGTATAACTATCAGTTTGCGGGTGTTGCCCAAAATTAAGGCCGCAGGCAATCTGTTTTCTCCGTATGTAAGTTGACAGTGTTTTTCTATGCCCCTATGTTAATTTATAAGTTGATTATTTTTCATATGTTGCATTATGAAAGAAGTCCGCACAGCGTTTTCTCTTGAAGAGGCAGAGGATATAAAAAACCTGCTGGAAGAGAGCAATATTGATATTGACCTTAAGGAGCACGTGCAGGGTTTTGATACCATTTACTCCACCAACCCGGCTGTAAAAACGTATAAAATATTTGTTGCGGATAACGAGGCTGAAACAGCCATGAATCTTCTTAACTACCACTACGATGGTTTTGATGCAGATACTATTTTGGTTGAATACGATACACCCGATTTAATTGAAATTATTACCTATCCTGAAACACATGGCCAGGTAAAGGTAGTAAAGGCACAAAACATACTACTTAACCGTGGGCTGGCAGATATTGAAATCCAGGCGAGAATCGCGAATAAACTTACCCTTGATAATACTTCTGCCAGGGCAGATGGGTATGTTGTGCTGGCGGGTTACCTGCTGGCCCTGGCCACCGGTTTACTGGGCTTTTTCATAGGTTGGTTTTTATTTCTTTCAAAGGCCCGCCATACCAAAACAGGCGAAAAATATTTTGCCCATGATAAAAATACGCGCAATCATGGGTTTTATATTATGGCCATTTCAATAATTACATTTATTTCAATACTTATTCTTGTGTCGAAGAAATAATTGACTTCGGAGGCCTGACATTTACCTTTTCTGTTCCAACGGTATCAAAGTTATTAATATCTTCGCTGTTTAACCACCGATCCCGATGACTGGAAAATTCCTTAAAACTACCGTGTTTGCT
>DASPJH010000601.1:0-7316 GCA_035628715.1 Bacteroidia bacterium | reverse complement strand
GCGTAATACCTTTCCAAACGTGGAATTTTCAGTTGCCGATGCCAATAAATTCACTATTAATGATGAATTTGATTTAATTGTTTGCACCGAGGTGCTGGAACACCTTACCAACCCAAAAGAGCTGGTTGAAACTTCGTACCGGATATTAAAGCCGGGCGGTACTTTTATTGTTACGGTGCCCAATGGCTACGGCCCCCGAGAGGCATTGATGACTAAGCCCATGCAATGGATGATGCGTAAAGGGTATGGAAACACACTGGTGAAGATTAAACGGCTATTTGGTTATAAACACGCCACCATGCAAAGTAGTAACCCTGATTTAACGCATATCCAGTTTTTTACACGTAAAACCCTGAACAAGTTGTTAATGAGTGCAGGTTTCAAACCAATGGGATTTGGCAAGGCGGATTTTTTAGAAGTAGTTTTCCCTTTTTCATTAGTGGCCAACCGAGTTAAATTTATACAAAAAATTGACTGTGCAATATCAGATATACTGCCTGCCGGACTTACCAACGGATTTTATACAAGCTGGAAGAAATAACAGATGACGATTGTTGAGATAATATTTTGGGTATTTTTTGCCATTGTGTTTTATACCTTCTTCGGGTACGGAATTATTGTGTTTATACTGGTTAAAATAAAAAATATAATTAAGCCCCGAAAAGCAAATTACGATGCTAATTACCTGCCAACTGTAACATTGGTAGTACCGGGCTACAACGAAGCTGATTTTATCCTTCAGAAAGTTGAAAACAGCAAAAACCTGGATTATCCGAAAGATAGATTTAAAATTATTTTTATAACCGACGGCAGCGATGACGGTACTTACGAAAAAATAAAAAATATTGAAGGTATAACCGCTTTGCACGTGCCTGAACGCAGTGGTAAATCGGGGGCCATGAACCGCGCTATGCAGTTTGTGGACAGTGAAGTTGTAGTTTTTTGTGACGCCAATACCATTTTAAATAAAGAATCCATCCGGGAAATTGTAAAGCATTATCAAAGCCCTGAAACAGGCGCCGTAGCTTGTGAAAAGAGGATTATTCAGAAAGATAAGGAAAACGCCAGCAGTGCAGGGGAGGGCTTGTACTGGAAATATGAATCATTTCTAAAAAAATACGACTCCGACCTGTATACAACCGCCGGCGCCGCGGGTGAGCTGATGAGCTGCCGCACGGCGTTATACCAGCATTTGCCGCAGGATACCCTGCTGGATGATTTTATGCTCACCATGAAAATCGCTGAAAAAGGGTATCGTATTGTATACGAGCCCAAAGCATTTGCCATGGAAACTGCCTCATTATCAGTGAAAGAAGAACTAAAGCGTAAAGTGCGTATCTGCGCCGGCGGCTGGCAAAGTATTTTCAGGCTGCCTAAATTATTAAACCCGTTTTTTAATTTCCCGTTAAGTTTTATTTATATTTCAAGAAAGGTGTTGCGGTGGTCGTTAACGCCGCTGTGTATGCTGCTGCTGCTGCCTGTGAATATCATGCTGGCACTGGATGGAAATCCATTTTATATCACAATTTTAGTATTGCAAATCGCATTTTATTGCGCCGCCCTATTGGGTTGGTATTTTGAAAACCATAAAATTAAATTCAAGGCTTTCTTTGTGCCGTACTATTTCTTTATAATGAATTACTCTGTTTTCGCGGGATTTATGCGATTTATACGCAAGAAACAGACGGTGAGGTGGGAGAGAGCCAAGAGGGCGTAAGCAAGTTAATTTCGTCCGTTTTCGTCAAGGTATAAAATTTTGAACGGCCTCACTCTGCCAAAATTGTTTTGTACTGACATCCAGCACCGTAAGCTTTCCAATAAATCCAGCACCTGTATCAATATTCCAAACATTACAACGGTTCATGGGGGTGTCAATATCATAATTTAAAGTGGGCGTATGGCCAATGTAAATTTCTTCAAACAGTTTAAGCCGTTTAGGAAATACCGCGGAATTTCTTTTTAAACTACTGTCCATTGAAAGAGCCACCTCCCAAAGGGTTCTATCCCAGCAATAATTGGTAGCATATACTTCCTTTTCCGGGCCATGCATGGATGTAAAACCGGCATGAATAAACAAACGATTTTTATTATCTACATAATACATTTTCATCTTTGCAAAAAACAGGAGAATTTCAGATCGTTTTCCATCATTTATTTCTTGAAAGCTTTCAATGGATACGGCTCCACCATGCTGCATCCATGTAGTATTGGCAACTCCCGTTCTCAGCCATTCCTCACACCATGCATCGTGATTTCTTTTTATAAAAATGCAGGAATTAGTTTTTTCTAAATCTATTAAATACTCTAGTACTTGTGCTGACTCACTCCACCCGTCAACATAATCTCCCAGGAAGATCAATTTATCCGCAGAAGTAATACCTGCCTTTTCCAACACTTGTATCAAAGCTCTCAAGCCACCGTGTGTATCTCCAATTACTAATGTCCTGCTCATACTTCAATAAATTTGGGCGGCACTTCATCTGTCAGCCAAACATTATTGGCTGATAAATAAAATTTATATCCTGCTGAATGCATTGCACCTGCATAAACATGTATCACCACTGGTTTCCGTGCCTGCTGCCAACTTTTGATGCTGTTTCGGCAGTTTGACTCAGGTGTACGTGCTGCCTGTTTTGTTTTTTAATGCCAATGTTTAATATGCTGGTAACATTATTTACAGCTGTACCATGAAACAATACCGAAGGAGGCACCGTTTCCCGCAGTTGCAGGTCAACATCAATACTGTGCCCCTGGCTGGCACGAATCATGGTTTGGTCTTCATTAAATGCAAACCGTTTTTTATCATTTGTGTCCACTACTTTTTGAAGTGTATGGAAATCAATTTTTAATCCCTTTGCATTTAATTTATTTACAAGATCTCTAGCGTCTGCCCAGCCGTTCTCATCCAGCTCCAGTCCTATCTCCTCAAGTTTATGCCTAAGCACTAAACTCATAAACTTGCTTACATGTTTAAGGTTATTTTCCATTTAACTATTTAAGTAATCCCTTACTTCCATTAAAGCGAAACCCAACAGGTTGGTTCCTTTCCACTTCAGTGGGTCTAATGCATCAAGGTCATCCTGGGCAAGCCCAATTCCCCAAATAATATCAACCGGGCTTGCCTCAACCAGTATCTTGCTTCCGGTACTTAATAAATATTCTTTTAATACATTATCCTCCAAAAATTTATGATAATTACCTTCAACTACAATTTTATATGATTCTGAATCCCACTTTTTGTAGTCAAAATTTTTCACTTCCCTGCCTATGGCTTTAGTATTTCCGGGCTTCGGGCTGGAAAGAATTTTCTCCAGCGCTTCCGTGTCATCAAAAAACATGGCTTTTTTTGCCATCATCCAATGCTCGGCAGTGTGGTATAAAGTATCCTCAACAGTAAAAGGTGAAGGATACCACTGGCTGAAACAGGATTTATCCACCTGGTTTGGTTTTTTAGGCGTATGGCCCCAGAAACACAGGTAATCAAATGTTGAATTATTTTGAATTTGGTTTTGCAGCCAATTTATAGAATATTTCATTAAAATTATTATTTGTAATGCGTTAGTGTTCCTGTAAACGTTCCCTTATATCGGCCAGCGAAAACTCTTTCACTAGCTTTCCATCTTTAAATACTGTTTTTAATTCGCTGTTTTTTTCTTCATCCCAGCTTACTTTATCGTATAATACATATTTATTGTTTTCACTTTTTACACATAATAAACCGGCAGCTGATTTTTTTGTACCGTCATCGGTAACTGGGTTTTTAAATATCTCCCTGCCTTCGCCGTCAAGTTCCACATAGGTGGCTTTCATAGCAATCCCAAAAGTATCGCGTGTATTATACTGGTATGTGTAGCTGCCAATGCCAAATACTGCCTGCGTGGCAAAACCCTTTGCTTTCAGTCCCTCGCATATTGCTTCAGCCCTTTCCAGCGTAATACTGTCTCCATAAATCACCCCTATATGCGAGTCAAGTAATTTGTACCCTTTATCAGTAATAGTTCCACCAAAAATATCCCATAATAATTCCACTACACCTTTTCTTTCAGCTTCGGTTTTACCGCTTGGGTTGCCGCAAATAATTTTTACTGGATCTCCGCTGTCGGGGCGTATTACTACTGCCTTCGCGGTTTAATACAGTTTCTTTTAATTCAGATAAATATTCAGTGCATACTTTCCATAAGTCCCAGGTATCAGAAACGACGGATACAATTCCTGAAGGATACACTTCGGTAATCAGCCGCTTAAACGTTTCGAGTTCGCCATCTTGGCAGCCGCTGCACATAACACTATGCTCAGTGGCAGGAACACTACCGCCTATCAGCTCATTATCCGCATTGGCTCCATAATACTGCTCCAGTGCGTGAATGGCAGGAATGGTATCGGTACCGGTAAAAGATAATAAATGACCCATACTGCTTAAAATGGCGCTTTCAAACGAACTCATTCCCCTGAAGCTGAAATCATGTCCCTGCCATTGTATAAAATCCATAGGCATACCGGTTTCAGCAGCATATTTATTTAATAACTTACGGTATTCATAAGCAATGGTAGCGCTGGTACAGGGTTGCCATATTATGGCTGACAGTATTGTTTCTAAAAAATTAGTCAGCCAATAAAATTCAGAACGTGTATTTACAATTGTAAGGCAGGGTACCCGCATAGGAACACGGCTGCCTTCGGGGAGGGCTTTTATTTCGATGGGTAAATAACCTAAATCATGAAGTTTCTCAATGTGCGCATAAGTAGGCAAATCGGCACCCATTGAAGTAACAATTCTGCGTTTATAATCAGCCAATACCGACTCCTTTGGCCGGTTAAAGAAATTATCATTAAAATAATCCACCAGGTATTCTTTTATGAAATATTGTAAGCCAAAAAACACCATTTCATCAATATGCTCAAAGCGGCTTTTGCGTGGTGTAAGGTTACTGTATACCAGTGTTGTATTTGCTGGATATTGAAATACGTGGCCAATTTTATAGTAATCGGTTAATAAAAAGGGATTGGTTTTCATTGGTGTATTTATTTAAAAATATTATTCTGTTATAGTAGCTTTAATTGTTTTTACAATAGGTGACGTATACGTTTTGCAATAGCTGTCGCTAACTATTATCTCATCAAATCTTTTCTCAAGTGTTTCAAAGCCTTTTGAAAAAATACCGTGAGTTACAATAAGAACTAAATGTTCCGGTTTAATTTGTTCAGCAATGGTTAAAAATGTAGCCCCACCATCACATATATCATCAATAATAACACAATTGCGGTTGATGCATTTTTCAGGCTCATTAACCTTTAATGTTATATGCCCGTTGCTAAGATCCCTGCTTTTAGTGCAGTATGCCACATCAGTAATATTATTAAGTTTTAAATACCCGCTTATTTTCTTGCTCGCGCCTGCGTCAGGACAAATCAGTACTGCATTTTCCTTATTATATGCTTTTACCAATTCTGCGTTTGAAATATTTACTGAGTTATTAATCAGCAGTAATGAAGCGTCTGAATGAACATCAAATAAATATACCTTTTCAAATTCCATACTGTTAATCAGCATGGCGATTACCTTAAGGTCAATACTGTCCCCCTTTTGCATCAGCCGGTCATACCTGGCGCCCATCAGGTAAGGAATTACAAGAGTTTTCTTTTTGGCAAAAGCGTTTTCAATAGCATTTGCACATTCCAGCAACTGTATCAACACAGCGCTATCAGTTATTGAACAGATAACTCTTACATCGTCTCCCTCTTCTATACCTTCAATACGAATATGGGGCTGGTTATCGGGAAAAATTATCCGGGTAATATTTATACTGCTGTTTATGTTTATGGTTTTCATATCATTTTGCGTAATTCATACGCAAATATGAGGCGTAAAAATCATAAAAACAAATTATGCGTCAAAACTAAGCAAAATAAAATATAATAATTTGTAAAACAGAATATTACATTGTGCTACATCTCAAAATGAAACCCTGCCTTTAGCAGTTCCCTATATCTTTTCTGGTTAAACTGATAGATTTTGCTGGGGCGTCCCTTTCCTTCCGGCCTGGTTTGTTCACCGGTTTCTTCCAAAACGCCAAAGGATAGAATCTTCTTGCTGAAATTGCGCCGGTTTACATCTCTTCCGAAAAGGGCGATATACAGTTTTTCAAGGTCGGAGAAGGGGAACTTTTTATCCAGCAATTCAAATCCGATAGGTTGGTAACGTATTTTGGCGCGCAGCCGCTCAATAGCAACTTCCAAAATCTGCCTGTGATCAAATGCGAGTGAGGGCAGCTGTTTTATACCAAACCATTGTGCATTTTCAGCATCGGTACTGGCTTTAAGCTTTTGAAACTGCGAGGTTTTAACCAAACCGAAATACGCAACAGATATTACCCGCTGCCGTGGGTCTCTGTCCGGCTCACCAAATGTATACAGCTGCTCCAGGTAACTTACTTTAATTCCTGTTTCTTCCTCCAGTTCCCTTTTCACAGCAGCCTCAAGCGATTCTTCAGCAAGCACAAAACCTCCGGGTATAGCCCACTGATTTTTAAACGGCTCATACTTGCGCTGAATGAGCAGCACAGAAACGCCATCCTGTTTGGAATATCCAAAAACAATGGCGTCGACAGCAACTTTTATTTCGGAAGATTTATTTTGCATTCAATAGAAGCAAAACTAAACAAAAACTATTCTTTTGTCTTCCGCATTGTGCTTTAATTCCTCACATCCCGGTGATTGTAGCTAATACACCTGCTTAATTTCCATATGCCGCCCTCCAACAGCCATATATGGATAAATGCAGCTGTACTGGTTATGTATTCGGGTTTATCCTTTTCAACAGCATAAAACACATGTTCGCCTGTTTGAACCACACCGTATAAAAGCTCACCCTTCTCAAGCGGGTATACCTTCAATGAACTATCCACCAATTGTCTTTTAGGTTTGTACGGAAGGTTGCAAAGTCCGTCTTTAATGCTATTAATAAAAGCTTGCTTTGAAAACGTCATGCCCGCCTTATCATGATAAAACTCAAAAGAATCGCTTACCAAATCTTCAAACTGCTTTATATCACACGTATTAAAGCCAATAGTAAACAATAAACTATCTTTTGATTTTATGGTATCGGATAATTGGGATTTATTTGATTGGGAAAACGAGCTAACCGGGATAAGCAGTGAGGCAATTATTACCAGGATTATTCTCATGTGGTTTAGATTGAACAGTAAATATAATGAGGGTTGTTATAAAACAAAAAAGCCACCAGCTGAAAGCTGATAGCTTTTAAAATTTTACAGTGGTCTCACCGGGAATCGAACCTGGATCTTAAGTTCCGGAGA
>DASPJH010000600.1:0-4597 GCA_035628715.1 Bacteroidia bacterium | reverse complement strand
CCTGCCACCCCGACGAAGAAAGAGAAAGCCTTTCAGTGATTCAAAGCTGAAAGGCTTTTTTCATTTGCACAGGATTTGCACAAGCAAATATGTTACTCACCTTAAAAAATTTGTGTATTATTCCCGCCTTCGCGCCTATGCGTTAAGTTAAATTCGGGTAAAATTGTTTAAGACGAAGGCCTGCATTGGGTCTTCGTCGTTTCTCATAACTACATTTTAATACCCATTGCTGTTTAAGAACTGGGTATTTTGTTACTGATATTAGCCAATCAATGGATTCTGCTATTATTTTTGTGTGAGCTTTATCGGGCTTATTGTATAGCCGGCTTGTAGATGAGTTTTTGGAACCAGAGTATGTAAAGCGATAACATGTACAGTATGCTTTCGACCCTATAGGTATGGACTGTGTCAGCAGGAATCACCTGTTTTATGTTCAGGCCGCTTTTGCAGCTTTTAAATACAATTTCTATGTTCCAGCGTATTCTGTAAGCCTCTGCCACCTGTTCCACACTCCAAGTTTCTTCCTCTACATTGGTAATAAATATTTCATATTCCAGCAGTTTATAATACTCCTCGTCATGGTTTAAGCGTAAAAAAAGTTTTCATGGCCCTATAGCCTAAATCGCGTATTACCAAGTCTCCAGCCCTGGCTATCTGAAGTATACTCTCTGATAACGCTTGTTCAGTAATGGTAAAAGGCAGGCAGGACAGGCTTGCAAAATGGCCGGTAAGAACATCCATTACAAGGTTCAGTTTGGCGGTTGCCTTTTTCTTTCCTTTTGAAGTTGTGCCTTTATAAACCCGGTATAAACAATCCGGCAGGGCCAAACAGGTGCTATCCTGTAGCAATACCCTCTTAAACTTGCTGAACAAAGGGGAAGAATACAACATGGGGACCTTTTGTTTCAGAACAGTTTCTACCAATTTTTTTGTCAACTCTACCCAGCAAGTGTTCATCCTGCCGAAAATTGCCTGCTTACTGACACTCCTTCCTGTATGTTTGGACAGGAAATTGGCCCAGTGACCATAGCTGCTTTTCCCGTAAGCCAGCATTTCAAAAAAAGATAACAGCAACCCACAGGCAGTAATAGGGCTACGGCCAGGACGCTCAAAACCGCTCTTTATCGATAAAAGTGTTATTTGTCTTTTAGAAAGGGTACCGAGTTTTTTTTAAATTCGTATCGGAAAGGTTGGGTATGGTTTGCATCTTATTTGGTTTTAATTTGCAAATCAACCTTTTCCATTTTTAAAACCAACTCATAAATTACTAACTATCAATAAATTAAAATAGGATATTTTGTCCAATTAACTTAACGCATATGCGCTTCAGGCGGGAATATGTTGTCTTTAATTGCAACTGATTCCCCAACAAGTTGGGAATGACGGAGTGTGATGGGGAATGACAGAGGACGGCTCAACTCGCGTAGCCGCGGTTGTGTGTTCTCACCAGCCGCCATTGTACTACAGTGTGTCCGGTGAAAACACCTGGCCACGGTGTGCTGGGGATGGTTCGGCCTGGCCAATATAAATTTTGGTTTTTATTCAGGAACTTTAATATTTGTTTCAAACTAACCTGAAGTATTATGCGTATAGAGAAGTTCATTTTTATTATTGACCATGAAAAATCCAATATTTTTCCGCTTATGATGGCTATAAGTGGAATGAAGAAAGGGATTGGGTGCGTTGACCATGCTTCCGGCATGCAGGAGGCGTTTGAAAAACTGCCCGCCCTGTGGTATACCCCAAGTCTGATAATAATAAACAATAATTTGCCTGAAACAAATGGGATGCAGATATTGAAACGATTAAAAATTCACAGTAAACTTAAAACTATTCCTGTGCTGCTTAATAATGTTTCCGGAAAAGAAATTACTGAAGAGGAGGGTTTTAAAGCGAAGGCGCTTGGTGCAGAAGACTACACGGCCGTACACGCCTATTCTTTGAAATCAAAATTAGATGCGTTTTTGAATAAAATAACCGATATAGCTTTCAGGGAAGAAAAACGCCTTTAGCGTAGCAGGCTATGCGGTTTGGCTGTGCAATCCGGTTACATATCAAAAGATTGCTTGTCCGGATGAACAGCCGTTCGGACGGGCTCCACTGCCTATAATTAAAGCCGCCCGATTGCCGTGTAGTTCCTACGCAATAACGGGGCGTAGCCTGTCATTCCGGCTTCAGGCCGGAATCTGTTGTTTTTAGCTGCAACAGATTCCCCAACATGCGGGGAATGACAGGTAACCGGCCTCAACCAGCGTAGCCGGTGAGAACACCCGGCCACCGCGGGCTGAGGATGCCCGACGTTCCGTTATTGCGAGCGGGAAAGCCTGGCACTTTACCAATATTGCATGCTGGCAGCGAAGCAATCCGGTTGTAGTATATCAACATATCAACGGGATTGCTTCACTACCGTTAATTAAAGCCGCTATTGCCAGGTAGCTCGTTCGCAATGACGGGTGGGTTCGCAATGACGGGTGCACCCACGCCCGGTCATTCCGGCTTCAGGCCGGAATCTGTTGTAGTGGGCTGTAAATGGATTCCCTTAACGGATTCCCCAACAAGCGGGGAATGACCGGGGGTACTGGGAGGGGGCGACTACTTTGCCTCGGTTAGCATAGTAAGCACACACTTCCAACGTCCACTTTCTTTTACAAATACATCTGCAGACCATTCATAAAAACTAAACGGCTCACCCTTATAGTGGCCTGCACTTGTACCACGGCTGGTTACCCAGGCGGTATTTTCATGCACCCGCACCCGCATTTCATCTGAGTCCATCCGGTTGTGCGTAAGGTCGCCCGACCTAATGACATCAAGAAATGCCTCCTTGCCTGTAATTCCGCCACTGGTAGAAACAATTACCCAATCGTCCGCCATAAAACTTCCAATTTCTTCTGCATTATTGGTAAGCATGGCACGCTGCCATTGCCGTACCTCACTGCTAAGTTCCTCGTGTGCTGTATCCATAATTAATACCGTGTTTACAGTTTAACAAATAATCGGTAAAATCAGCCGTGTTTAAAATTGGAGCGTAGTTGAAGCCCGTCCGAACGGCATGGCCGCGGAGGTGCATACGTGTAAATTACCAGGTAGCCCACTCGCATTACGGGAAAGGCGGCCGGTCATTCCGGCTTCAGGCCGGAATCTGTTGTGTTAACTGCAAACAGATTCCCCCAACATGCGGGGAATGACCGGTAACTGTTTGAACCTGTTTTATTTTTTACGGGTAAAAGGAACATGAAAAAATTAAACCTGCTATATTTACTTATTTTTAGTGCCACCGGTTTAAAAGCCCAGAAAGCGGAAAAACAAATATCGTTTGCGCAGGAAAGCAAGCCGCACGGTTATTATGTGGAGCAGGCCAGGCTATGGGCTTTTGAACTACAAAAGGACAGTGCATCAGAAGATAATTGGTTTAATTATTTCAGGGCCTGCCGCAACGCACACGGCACAGCCAACTGGAAATCCGACTTTGTAAATGAGTCGCCGTACCTCAAAACCGGTGATGCTATTGTAAAGCTCATGGAGCACTATATTCCCGGCACATTCACCTACTATTACCTGTCGTACCTCAATTTCGGAATAGGGCTGAACAATGCTGAAAACCTGCTGAAAGCCTATGAATTAAATCCTCAGTTCGAGGGTATACATTCCAGTATGGTTACGTATGCTGTAAGCAGCCTCAACCGCCCCTTACGCAAAAAAGTTAATAGCGATTGGTATAAAACCAATTACCTCTCGCCGCAGTTGCTGGCCTATGGTTACAACGTACTGATGTCGCTTGAAAAAAATGCCCTGTTAATTACCCAAAATGATAACGACACTTACCCGCTGTGGATGCTGCAGGATGTTATGGGACTGCGTGAAGACGTGGAAGTAATAAATGTTGATTTTTTACTGCTGGATAATTACAGAATTGATGTGTTTAATACTGCGGGTGTATTGCCTATGGAAATACACGACTCTGTTAAAAAAACAGATGATTATGAATTAAACTGGTTTAATATCACCCAGCATATTTTAGCCGATTATAAATACCAGCGGCCTTTATATCTGAATATGACATTATTCCGGAGCTTATACAAAGGGTATGAAGACCGGCTTACGGTTTCGGGGCTGGTATTTAAATTCGGCAGGTCGAAAGAAAACTTAGACACGTTAAACAGGAAGTTATATGAGGAAGTATTTTGCCTCGATTTTTTGCAACATGCTTTTTATTATGACCGCTACCAGGCCAATATGAATTATGAAAACCTGAATTATATCAACCTTTTTAAAAGTCTTTACGATTCGTATAATGCCGAAAAACAACCTGCGAAAGCAGAAAAAGTAAAACAGCTTGCATTGCAGCTTGCCGAAAAGACAGGTAATGAAGAAATAATGGAGGCAGTTAAAAAAGAGTTTACAAGTTAGTTTTTAGCCACGAAAAGGCTGTATGAGCAACAAAAAAACGGCTGCCGGAACCGGCAGCCGTTTTTTTTAAAATATAACTGAAGATTTAAATTAATGGGTTACAAATAGTTTTTCTGTTTTCAGCACTTTATCTTCACTTTCAAGCGAAACAAAATAAACACCGTTGGGCAGGGCCTCTGTTGAGATG
>DASPJH010000599.1:0-7803 GCA_035628715.1 Bacteroidia bacterium | reverse complement strand
GGGTAGAGAAAAATAAATTAGCTGAAGAATCAAAATAATTAACATGAAAATAGCAATAGGCGGCGACCACGCCGGATACGACCTGAAGGCCCAATTAATAACCCGCTTGAAAAGCCAGGGTCATGAGGTTACGGATTTTGGTACCGGCGGACCTGAATCGGTGGATTACCCGGATTACGTGCACCCGCTGGCAAAAGCAGTGGTTGGCAAAGATGCTGACTTTGGCATTTTAGTATGCGGAAGCGGCAACGGAGTTTGCATGACGGCCAATAAATACGCTGAAATACGTGCAGCGCTTTGCTGGACTCCAGAACTGGGAAAACTAGCCCGCCAACACAACAATGCCAATATATTGTGCCTGCCTTCACGTTTTATCAGCGAGGATGTCGCTTTTGAAATTATGGATAATTTCCTCACCACTGATTTTGAAGGCGGACGTCACCAGAACAGGGTGGATAAAATTGCAATTAAGTAATTTACTGATTTGTTGATTTAGAGATTTACTGATTGCTAAACTTTAGCATTTCAAATCTCAAATTTATAATTTCAAATTATGACAATAAATAAGGTAGCGGTAATTGGCGCAGGCACTATGGGTGCGGGTATTGCCCAGGTGTGCGCGCAAAGCGGTCTGCAAACCGTGCTGCACGACATAAATGCGGACATGGTGGAAAAAGCCCGCAAAGGAATTATTAAAAACCTGGACGGCGCCGTGGAACGTGGTAAAATGACTGCCGAACAGAAAGACCAAACCCTTGCCAACCTTGTTTTTACTCCTGATTTTGACCAATTAAAAGCCGATTTAATAATTGAGGCTATTATTGAAAGACTGGATGTAAAAGTGCAGCTGTTTGATAAGCTGGCGGGTATTAACGGCAGTGAAACCATACTGGCCACCAACACCTCCACTATTCCTATCACTCAAATTGCAGCTAAAATAGTTAACCCTGAGCGGGTGGTGGGAATACATTTTTTTAACCCGGCGCATATTATGAAGCTGGTGGAAGTGATTGCCGGTGCACAAACCAGCGATGCCGTGCTGGAAGCTTCAAAACAGTTTGTAAGTAAAGTGGGCAAAACGCCTATTGTGGCCAAGGATGCTCCCGGGTTTATAGTAAACCGCGTTGCCCGCCATTTTTACGTGGAAGGATTAAAGCTGGCCGAGGAAAATGTAGCATCGTTTGAAACCATTGATGCCCTTTGCGAAGCCAGCGGGTTTAAAATGGGGCCTTTCCGCCTGATGGATTTAATTGGGGTGGATACCAATTTCTCTGTTACTTCTTCTATGTACCAGTTATTCCATTACGACCCTAAATTCCGGCCCAGCCGCATACAGCAGCAAAAGGTAGATGCAGGCCACCATGGACGGAAAACTAGTAAAGGCTTTTATAATTATTAATTTAGTATTAACTATTTATTATTTACTATTTAAGCTGGTCAGGAACTGTCCAGGCTTTGTAATTGGTTGTTATCAGGGAGATTTACCTGCTAATAAATGATAAATAGTAAACAGTAAATGGCAAATGGTGCCGGGTTTTCGTATTTTCGCGGCAAATACGACCCGTAAGGATGAGCAGTTATAACCCGAAAGAATTTGAGAAAGAGTGGCAGAAGCGCTGGAAAGAGAACCATGCCTATAAAGTAGAGAACCACAGCACAAAACCGAAGTACTATGTGCTGGATATGTTCCCCTACCCTTCTGGTGCCGGTCTGCATGTGGGTCACCCACTGGGGTACATTGCCAGCGATATAGTTTCGCGCTACAAACGCCATAAAGGGTTTAATGTGCTGCATCCCATGGGCTTTGATGCTTTTGGTTTACCAGCCGAGCAATACGCCATACAAACCGGTCAGCACCCTGCTGTTACTACTGCCCAAAACATCGCCCGTTATAAAGAACAACTGGATAATATAGGTTTTAGCTACGACTGGAGCCGCGAGGTGCAAACCTGCGATCCGGAATACTACAAATGGACACAGTGGATATTTTGCCGCCTGTTTGAAAGCTGGTATGATAAATCAGCGGATAGAGCGCGTTCCATAAGCGAGCTGGAGGAGATATTTAATAAAGAAGGAAATGCCACAGTAAATGCTCATTCTGATGAAACACCGGTATTTACTGCTGAGGAGTGGAAGGCTAAAAACCACGAAGAACAGCAGCAAATATTGCTGAATTACCGCCTTGCTTACCTGGCCGACCAGATGGTGAATTGGTGCCCTGAACTTGGTACGGTGCTGGCCAACGAGGAGGTAAAGGACGGTGTGAGCGAGCGCGGCGGTTACCCGGTTTTCAGGGTGAACATGCGGCAGTGGTTTTTGCGCATTACCGCCTATGCCGAGCGCCTGCTGGACGACCTGGATACTATTGACTGGCCGGAACCCCTGAAAGAGCAACAGCGCAACTGGATTGGAAGAAGTGAGGGGGCGAGTATATTTTTTGAACTTGCGCCCGGCTATTCCGACCTCACCCCCAGCCCCTCTCCAAAGGAGAGGGGGGACGCAGAGCCAGGTTGGAAGGGTACTTCGCAGGAAGATTGGAAAACACTTATGCCCTTTGCACGCGAAAACAGGAAGAATAACACGGAAGCGGAGAACGAATTATGGCAATTGCTGAGGGATAATAAGCTGGGACAACGGTTCCGCCGTCAGCACGCTATTGGTAAATTCATAGTTGATTTTGTATGCCTTCCTGCCAAATTAGTTGTAGAAGTGGATGGCAGCATCCATGATTCTGAAGAAAACAAAGAATTAGATGCCGGAAGAACCTATGAGCTTGAACAATTAGGCTTTAAAGTAATCCGTTTTACCAACGATGAAGTTTTAAAAAATCCTTATAGTGTCCGGGATCAAATAAAAGCCGCTTTAGCGGCGTCCCCCCTCTCCTTTGGAGAGGGGTCGGGGGTGAGGTCGGAAAATGGAATTTCTGCCGGCGAAGATGCGGGGCTTCCTCCCTCTCCATTGGAGAGGGGCAGGGGTGAGGTCAGGATAGAAGTCTTCTCCACCCGCCCGGATACAATATACGGCGCTACCTTTATGGTGCTGGCGCCGGAGCACGAACTGGTGCAGCAAATAACCACTGCTGAACAAAAAACCGAGGTAGAGAAATACATTGAATACGCCGGCAAACGCAGTGAGCGCGACCGGATGAGCGAGGTAAAAACCGTTACCGGCTGCTTTACCGGGGCATACGCGCTGAACCCGTTTACAGGAAAGCAAATACCCGTATGGATTGCCGACTATGTACTGGCGGGCTACGGTACCGGTGCTGTAATGGCCGTACCGGGACATGATAGCAGGGATTACGCTTTTGCCAAACACTTTGGCCTGTCTATAGTGCAGGTGGTGACTGATAAAGACAATTCTGTTTCTATTGACGAAGAAGCCTACGAGGCTAAGGACGGTATATTAATAAACTCGGATATACTGAACGGATTGGCTGTGCCCGAAGCCAAGAAGCGCATAATTGCCGAACTGGAAAAATTGGGCATTGGCAAGGGTAAAACCAATTTCCGGTTGCGGGATGCAGGTTTTAGCCGCCAGCGGTATTGGGGTGAGCCTTTCCCGGTGGTATACCGCAACGGTTTGCCGTATTTGGTGGACGAAAGCGAGTTGCCGGTTACCCTGCCCGATGTACAGTCATACAAGCCCACGGGCGATGGAAGTTCTCCGCTGGCTGCTATTGAAGAATGGGTAAACACGCCCAACGGCAAACGCGAAACCAACACCATGCCTGGCTGGGCGGGTAGCAGCTGGTATTTTCTGCGGTATATGGACCCCAACAACGCCAATGAGTTTGCCAGTAAAGACATAGTGGACTATTGGCAAAACGTGGACTTATACTTAGGAGGCAGCGAGCATGCCACCGGCCACCTGTTATACGTGCGTTTCTGGACAAAATTCCTGTATGATATCGGTAAAATACCGGTAGCTGAACCTGCTAGGAAGTTGATAAATCAAGGGATGATACAGGGGGTGAGTCAAAAAATATATAGAGCATTACCAGACGAGGATGGCAAAATTCCACTGATATATTCTATAAAAGATAAAGGAAATTATACATCAGCTGATGCTTATGAAATTTTTGTTAGTGAAGAAGCTGCAAAGGACGGTTATCCATCAAAATTGCAACTAATACATGTACCTATTATTCATGTGGATAATGGAGTACTAAATATTCAAAGTTTAATTAAGGATGATATTGACTTAATTTCAGACAAAGATAGCAATGTATTTATAACTAAGTATGGGGCTTGGTATGCCAATTCAGCCACCTATGAAATGACTTTTGAAAACTTTTTTGATTATTCCGACAGCGAAGTTCTTCATAAAGATTTTTATACCGTCCCAGAAATAGAAAAAATGTCCAAGTCCAAGTGGAACGTAGTCAACCCCGATGACATGGTGGAAAAGTACGGGGCGGATACCTTGCGCTTGTACGAGATGTTTTTAGGCCCGTTGGAACAGAGTAAACCATGGAATACCAATGGTATTGAGGGTGTTTACCGCTTTTTGGGGAAATTATGGCGGTTATTTTTTAACGATAAAGGTGAATTTGAAGTCAGCGACGCTGAGCCTACTAAAGAGGAATTAAAAATACTTCACAAAACCATTAAAAAAACTGCCGAGGATATTGAGAATTTCTCGTTTAATACCACCGTCAGCGCATTTATGATTTGCGTGAATGAATTAGGCCAACTGAAATGCAATAAACGTGCGGTGCTGGAACCTTTGCTGGTTTGCCTGTCGCCTTATGCACCGCACATTGCCGAAGAACTGTGGGCACGGTTGGGCCATACAGAAGGTATTTTGGACGTTCAATTCCCGGAATTTAATAACCAATATTTAGTAGAAAATAGCTTTAGTTACCCGGTTTCCATTAATGGAAAAACCCGCGTGCAAATAGAGTTTCCGCTGGATGCCAGTGAAGATTCCGTTAAGGACGGGGTATTAGCCAACGAAACCGTTCAGAAATGGCTGGAAGGCAAACCTCTGAAGAAATTCATTTTTGTAAAAGGCCGGATTATTAACGTGGTGGTGTAGTCCTTTAAGCGTCCTCGCTTAAAGAACTTCAGGTGTAAGCCCCGAGGCTTACTTTTGCCAGCTTCAAGTCTGGAGGCTTGAAGGAACTACAACTCCGCCCTTGCATCCTTCACCTTTTGCACAAACTCCTCAACACCCACCGCATCTTCAATCTTAAAATCACCAATGCGGGTGCGGCGGAGAGCGGCTAAATAGGCGCCGCTGCTAAGGGCTTTGCCAAAATCATAGGCTAGGGTGCGTATGTAGGTACCCTTGCTGCACACCACGCGGAAATGCACGTTGGGCAGTTCTATGCCTGTTATTTCAAACTCTTTTACTTCTACCTGCCGGGATTTTAATTCCACGTCCTGTCCGCCGCGTGCGCTTTTATACGCGCGTTTGCCACCTACTTTAATAGCAGAATAAACCGGCGGCACCTGTTCAATAATTCCCGTGAATTTATTGGCTGTTTCCAGCACCATTTCGGGCGTTATATGCTGCCAGGGATATTCCTGGTCAATTTCGGTTTCCGTATCGTAAGAAGGGCGCGTGGCGCCTAATGTGATAGTGCCTGTATATTCCTTCTCCTGTGCCTGGTAGGTATCTATTTGTTTGGTAAATTTACCGGTGCAGATGATTAATAAGCCGGTTGCAAGCGGGTCCAGCGTACCGGCATGGCCTACCTTTTTTGCTTTGGTAGCATAGCGTAGTTTGTTCACCACGTCAAAGGATGTCCATCCCACAGGCTTATCAATCAGCAATACCTTTCCTTCATTGTATTCCTGTGTAAGCGGGTGGATAGGTTGTTCCTTCTTTTCCAATAAAAATTATACTATTTGTAATTTAACTCCTGCGAAGTACAGGATTAAAATGGTTAAACCCACAATTATCCTGTACCAGCCAAATGCTTTAAAACCGTGTTTGGTAAGGTAAGAAATAAACGAGCGGATGGCCAGTGCAGCTACTATAAACGCCACTATATTTCCAAAGGCAAATATAGATACGGTATGGCTGTTTATTTCAAGTGTTCCGGCCTTGTAATGGTCGTACATGGTTTTTACTGTGGCCGCCGCCATAGTGGGCACCGCCAGGAAAAACGAAAATTCAGCCGCCTGCTTTTTATTAAATTTTTGTGATAACCCGCCGATAATGGTTGCTGCGGAACGGGAAACACCGGGTATCATAGCAATTACCTGGAATAAACCGATAATAAAACCCTGCTGGTATTTCATTTCTTTATCGGGCTGGGCAAGGCTGTTCTTAAATATCTTATCTATATATAAAAATAATATTCCGCCCAGCAGCAGCATTACTGCCACCACTACCACATCTTCCAGCAGCATATCAATATAATCGCTGAAAGCCAGCCCAAATATGGCTGCGGGAATAAAAGCGATAAATAATTTAAGGTAAAACTGCCACGACTGGAAAAATCGTTTGAAATAAAGGGCCACTACGGAAAGTATAGCGCCAAACTGGATACCTACGGTGAACAGCTTCACAAAGGGGTCGTGAGCAATGCCCATAATGGATGAAGCGATAATCATGTGCCCGGTTGACGAGACGGGCAAAAACTCAGTAAGGCCCTCAACAATAGCAAGTATCAGGGCCTGGATATAGTCCATTTAGTCCTTCGGCTTTTTGAAAATTGCAAATACCTCAATTATAAAACCCGCAATAACCAATACGGGAGCCAGTGTAACCCTGCGGAATTCGAAAATATCACCGTCGGCAGGACCGTACATCAATGCAAAACCCACTGCAAGCACAGCAATGCCTATCAGCATCAGGATATAATTTTCGCGGCCAAATACAAATTCTTTTTTGGTAGCCACGCCTGTTTCTTTAATGGTGGCGCGTTTTACAGGTTGCTTTTCAACCGAAATTTTCTCTGCCATAGTATTTTGTACTGTTAATATAAACTGTCTATTTTCATGCGCAAATACTTGCGCGTAACAAAGGTACTGCTTACCAGCGTAAGTAAAAAAGAAAATATTACTAACGACACGGCAATCAGCCCGTATTCCAGCCAGGTAAGATAAGTCACCAGAGCCTCTTCATAAATGTAAAATCCATACAGTGCGGATGCCAATAAGGCAAGAGCTATTAAAGCCCCATACATACCATGCGTCATAGCTTTCCCTATAAAAGGCCGCATAATAAATCCATCGGTGGCGCCTACCATCTGCATGGTTTTAATAGAGAACCGCTCAGAGAATAATCCCAATTTAATGGTGCCGCTTATCAAAGTAATGGCCACGAGCAAAAATATAGCACATAACGCCATCAGCACGCCGCTGATTTTGTTTACGTTCTCATTAATTTTATCCAACAGGTTGGCCTTGTACACAATGTCCCGCACTTCGTCGTAAGCAATAAGGGCTGATTTGATTTCCAGCAGGCTGGCTTCTGAGGCAAAGTCTGATTTCAGGTACACTATTAGCTCACTTCCCAAAGGATAATACCCAATGGTACCTACAAAGTCTTTCCCTATTTCCTCTGAAAAATTCTTATTTACCGTTTCCTTATTGATATAGATTATACCCTTAATTTTAGGGTTAAGTTCAAGCTCCGATTTAATTTTTGTAATTTCCTCTTCATTTGCGTCGGGCTTAAACATTACAGTCATTTCCACATTCTCCAGCAGGGCCACGCTTTGCTTGCGGGCGGTAAGCACTACCACCAGCAGCAAACCCAGCATAAACAGCACCATGGCAATACTTACCACGGTGGGAATTGCTGATGCCGCGCCTGTTTTTCGGTTAGCCATTGGTGCGAAAATAT
>DASPJH010000598.1:0-6534 GCA_035628715.1 Bacteroidia bacterium | reverse complement strand
TCAGTCCCGATATGTATATCGCAGCAATACGGATGAACTGGGAGCTTACTGAAAAAACAAGGTTTCAAATTTCTGCCTCGGCCATTTTAGGGCAGCGAAACAGCGTGCAGTTTATTGGTTCGCCTCTTGTTGCCGATACTTTGGGGCCACGCATTGTTGACCGTGATTACTATAACAGCTACAGCGCAGAAGCGAAACTTATGCATGAATACCGGCTTTTTAAAAGGCAACACACCGTGCTGGCAGGCATTAGATGGATAAACAATACTACCCTGCGAAGCCAGCAGGGAGGAGGCACCACGGCGGGAGATTATGATTTATCATTAATTTCTCCCTATAAAATTGATATTAATTTTCATACGGACGGATATGCGGGTTTTATAGAAAACAGTTTTTCGATAGCAAAAAAATTAACTGCCACTGCGGGCATACGCTACGAGGTAAACTCAACTTCAATGCGGGGAAAATTTTTTAACACCAGGGCTGAAGATATACCGGTAGGCCTTAACAGGAATATTTTACTCGGAGGCGTTGGAATTCAGTACAGCGTCAGTCCGCACATGCAGGTATACGGCAATTTTTCGCAGGCATACAGGCCGGTTTTATACTCGGATATACTGCCCGCTTCCCCGCTTGACAGAGTGAATCCCGGTCTGAAAGATGCTTACGGCAGCAATAGCGAGGCCGGTATAAGGGGAAGTATAGAGAATTTATTATTTTATGATATTACCCTGTTTGCCATGGTGTATAATAACCGCGCGGGCCAGGTAATACAAGAAGAAAACTCCAATGTATATTTTTACAAAACCAATATAGGCAATACGCTGGCAACCGGCATTGAATATTATCTTGAACTGTTTGTAAGCAGGTATTTTAAAAAATTAGCTTCGCAAGGTTTAAATATGTCCGTATACACATCTGGCATGTATAACAATGCCAGCTATACATCGGGCATAGTTGCCAAAGGTGCGGAGAATATTAATGTAACTAATAACCGGCTTGAAAACGCCCCGGAATTTATTAACCGGGCCGGAATAAATTTTTATTACAGGGGATTTTCAACAGCTGTACAGGCCAGCCATGTAAGCAGCATGTATACCGATGCGCTGAACACACAAAGTACACCCACCGGTGTAAATGGCATTGTGCCTGCATACACCGTTTTTGATTTTAATATGGCGTATGCTATCACCGAAAAAGTAAATATCCGTGCTTCAATAAATAATTTTACTGATAAAATGTATTACACCCGCAGGGCCACTGGTTACCCAGGCCCCGGCATACTGCCCAGCGACGGCAGAAGCTTTGTGATTACACTTTCAGCAGGGGTGGATTAACAAATTTCTTAGCGTAACAGGTAGTGTAAACCATGTAGATTTTGAAAGAAGATTAATCTCTAACTGAAAGCTATTACGGCACGCATATTAGCAGCAGGTGTGAAACCTGCTGCTGTGAAATTACTGCCCCGGAAGGGTTTTAAACCCTTCCGGGGCGGTAATTTCAAAAAACAGGATTTTATATCCTGTTTAAAAAGGTAAAATCTCAATAGAACTAAACAAAATAAGCGGTCGTGCGGCAGAAAATTGCAATTATAATGGCTATTTCCAATTCATTTTTTTTACTGTTAAATCTGTTTCTGACCTCAGAGGGAAATAATGTTACCAGGTATAACAGGCAGAAAAAAACTGCCAAAATAGCCACGAAAATACCAGCATCTGCATTTTCACTGCTTTTAACAAAATAGGATACCATAAAGACGATAATAAACCCTATTACAGAAAATACTGCGGACACTGGCAATATCCACCCGTATTTTTTGTTAAGAAACATTAATACTGAGCCTGATAAAAGCAACAACGGCACATGGTTAACCAAAACAAAAACAATCAAAAACCTTCCTAATTTACCATCTGAAAGTGACGGGACCCACGAAGGAATTAAAGAAAGAGAGTAATGGGATGCCCAGCTAACAATGGTAATAATTGCTGTAAATATTTTAACTGCTGTTACCAGGCCACTTTTAACGGGTTCATTTACCATATTTTATTAGCCAGCAACAATGCACCTGCAGCTACCACAATAGCCACCACATGCACGGCTGATATTTTAAATTTATCCCTTACAGCCTGTGAAAACATAGACAACAAAGCCAGCAGGCATACAATGCCCAATAGGACTACTGCGGTAATAGCCCCGGCTTTTCCGCCTTTGTCAGAACCAAACGCCAGGGATGCCGCCCCTACGGCAACCACTGTAGCAAGCAACTCTCCGGTAGCCAGCAATACCCAGCCCAGGCGCACATTAAGCATAAATAAAATACCGCCTATGAGCAGTGTTATTATCAGAAATACAGTTTCTGTTTTGGCTACCAGTACTCCCTGCAGGCCATTATTATAGGCATCGGGATTATTGTGATACATATTCACTTCTTTAACAACGGTATTTATAAGTACCAGGCCGTAGACAGCAAATACTACCGCAAATACTTTGGCAATAATTATCCAGGTTTTACCTTTCATAAATGGCTTATAGTTAGTCTATACAAATAAAACGAATAGGTAAAATACCTTTCAGGGAAACAGTTTATTAAAAAAATTCCTGTTTTTCTCTTCAATATCCCGCAGCTCAATTTTCAGGGCTTCGGCAGATATAGTTATTTCCCATACGCTCAGCGCCAGCGAAAAGGCCATCATTACCATGCTGGTGCCAAAAATAACGTGCGCAACCATATCCTGCCCGAAAAAAATAGAAAACATACATACCACGCTTAAAAACAGGCTGAGTGCGCCTATCAGCTGCATATTACGGATAAGCATCAGCCTCATGCGCAGGTTTTTGATTTGTTTAAGTATGTGCTCGTCGGCTTTGTTAACATACTTGTCATGCAGCTCACGTATGAGGCGTGCAATTCCCAGGAAACGGTTGGTATAAGCCAGCATCAGCAGCGAGGTTATGCTGAACAGCAGCGCCGGGGTATTTAAATCCATTTCCATACTATCCATTATTATTTTCCATAATTTTTATACGCTGCGCAAACTCTTTTAATAGTTTCATCCATGGGGGTAAATTCAAACCCCAGCTCGCGTTTAATTTTATCGTTAATATAATTAAACCCTTTTTGCGAGTTACGAGCTGTTTCTCTTGTTACCAAAGGCTCTTTACCACTAGCCAGGCTTTTAACTCCATACAGCAGCCTGGCCAGCTGGGCCAGCACACGCCCCACCGGTATACGGGGAGACGGCTTTCCAAACTCTTTGGAAAGCTGCGTAAAAAACTCTTTAAAAGGTATATTTCCTTCCACTAATATAAACCGTTCTCCGCTAATATTGCTTTCCATCAGGTCCATCATAGCACGTGCCACGTCCTGCACATCCACATAGCCGTTGGTGCCCCTGGTGTAAAAGCTCAATCCTTTGGCAGCCGTATTTACCAGCCGGCAACTGCCTTTGTCCCAGCTTCCCTCGCCTATTATGATACCGGGGTTAACAATCACCGTATCAAGCCCTTCCTCTTGTCCCCGCCATACTTCCATTTCAGCCAAATACTTGCTTATAGCATAGTGCGTATTGTATTTACTGTCCCGCCATGGCGTGTTTTCATCTATCCGGTCACCGTCTTTCTCCCTTCCCAAAGCTGCAATGCTGCTGGCATAACACAGCTTTTTCGCCCCTGCTTGCAATGCGCAGTTAACAATATTTGCGGTACCCTGTACATTGGCATGCATCATTTCTTCCCTCCGCCGGTTCCAAAAGGAAACAATTGCCGCACAATGGTATATTTTTTCTACACCCTTTATTTCTTCAGCAAGTGTGTAAGTGTCCAGTAAATTGCACTCTCTCCAGTTGATTTTGTGGATTAACTTGTCATATATGCCTCTCATTTTGAGAATATAATAGAACTCGTCAAGCGATGAAGTGCTTCTCCTTAGCGCTTTAATGCTGTATCCTCTTTCCAGCAGTCCGGCAGCAACGTGTGCGCCTAAAAACCCTGTGGCCCCTGTTAATAAAACTTCCATTTTCAGAATTGCAAAATTGGCAATTTCCGGTACATTTGTTGTTGTTTAGAAAAAAGAAAAACTATACATAAAAAAGTTTGGTATTTAATACAATTAAAAGTTTTATATTTGCACCCATGAAAAGATTTAGACTAATTGCATCGGTAGTTCTTGTGTTTTTCGTAGCAGGTTTAAGCACAGTACTAGCCCAGCCAGGTCCCGGTCCTGTTTTCAACCCCGTTCCACTGGATGGTGGTATCACCTTACTGCTTGCCGCCGGAGCAGCATTTGGTGTGAAAAAGGCCGTAGATGCCCGCAAAAACAAGTAATTTAAAGCGCGTAATCGCTCCAAAACAATAAGATACATGAGAGGGAACACAACCAATGTTGTGTTCCCTTTTTATTGTTATGCCCTTTCCTTTTATGGAATAAATCCTGCTTTGCCTATAAAAAACTGACCGGTATAAACTCATTACCGCTGTTATTGTTATATACCAACAATACCATTACTATTATACCGTTTATAATTAATTCAGGCACGGTTATTTAATAGGCCGTTAGAATTAATTATCCTAATTTTGCCAACAGTGAAAGGATTTAAAGTATCAAACGAAACTAAAGTAGGCGCTCTTGCAGCTATTGCCATTACAATGCTTGTACTGGGTTATAACTTTTTAAAAGGTAAAGACCTTTTTACCCGCACCAGTAACTACTACGTGATATATGACCGCTCGGGCGGTGTTGTAAGCTCAAACCCCGTTACCATAAATGATTATAAGGTGGGGCAGGTAACAAAAGTATCACTGCTTCCGGAAGACAGCATGAAGGTAAGGGTGGATATTGAAGTTATAAGTGACGTGAAGGTGACCCGCGGAAGTATAGCCAAAATATACAGCTCGGATTTTTTTGGCTCTAAAGCTGTAGAGTTGCTGATCAGCAGCGAAACAGCCGAGCATGAGGAAGGAAGCAGGCTTAAAGGTGAAATGGAACCTTCGCTGGTAAATACGCTTTCTACGATTGCTTCGCCACTGAAACTTAAAGTGGAGAGCATACTGACTTCGCTGGATTCGGTTTTTGGCGGTGAGAGCGACCAGAAGCTCAAAATGACTATTGATAACATTGAGTATATCACCGCTAATTTTAAATCCACATCTGATAACCTGGATAAGCTGGTGGCCGAGCAAAGCAAAAAGCTGGATGATATATTTGATAATGTTTATTCCATCAGCGAAAACCTGAAAAAGAACAACGAGAATATTACTGCTGCCATTGCCAATTTTAAGAAAGTAAGCGATACACTGGCTGCCAGCAATATTGCCGGCGTGGTTCGCAAAGCTGAGGCCACCCTGGCACAGGTAGCAGCCATTACCGAAAAAATTAATAAGGGAGAGGGCAGCCTGGGTATGCTGGTAAATAATGACGAATTATATAATAACCTGAAAAATTCATCCGCATCACTGGATGCCCTGCTGAAGGACCTTAAGGAAAGTCCTAAACGTTATGTACATTTCTCTATTTTCGGTAAAAAAGGCAAATAAAAAGCAGTTAAAAACTCATGCGGCATTAAACACTTGCTGCAGGGTTTCCGCAGCATTTTTTGCGGCCTTCTGGTGTTTGTAGTTATACCACCACCGGGTGGCATATTTCTTCATAAAATCATCAATTTTCCGCATCACAAACAGGTTGTAGGCGCCTCGCACCTGGGTGGTAACAGGGTTTTCAATACTGCGCAGGCTCAGCGCATATCCGCCTTCCTGGTAATACATATAGTGCCATATACCGCTGGGCATATACAGGGTTTCGCCGTGGCCAATCTCACACTCATAACCTTCCACGTGTTTCAGCGCAGGGTAGGCCGTGTAATCGGGATTTTCGGGGTCAATATAACTCTGCACCATAAACGGCAGTTTATACAGCTGCGAGTTAAACTTCTGATCGAATAAAATTACCTTTTTTCTGCCGGTAAACTGGGTGATAAATACGTGCGAAAGGTCGATATCAAAGTGCAGGTATACCTTACTTCCACAACCTCCGAAAAACATCATGGGATATTTTTTCAGAAACCCGGAAGTAAATTCGGTTGGATAATCAAAATCTTTACACAGTTCAGGAACGCGCTGGAATATGTTAAACAGGAATATCCGTAAATCACTGGGTCCGCTGGTAATAGTATCCAAATATTCGCCAAAGGTCATAACTTTATCCGGGGCGTTTACTGCTGAATCAGCGGTGGGTATACTATTGTCGTACACAGGCACGGTGATATTGCCGGCCAGTTGTTTAAAATACTCAGGCGACCATTTATCACGGGCCGGCCAGTGCCGGGCCAGGTTGGTAATAATAAGCGGTTTGCGCGGTTTAAAATAGTTTTCCCTGAAATCTTCTGCGGATATAGTATCCACGCGATCTACATTCCTAAAGTTCATAGCACGGCAATTTTTTATAGTTTAAATCAAAAAAACCGGGTTTTAAAAACAGTATCTTGTTACTATTGCAAGGTGGATTGTTAATCCAACTATAAAACAGGCTGCTGATTTATA
>DASPJH010000597.1:0-7990 GCA_035628715.1 Bacteroidia bacterium | reverse complement strand
GACGGCTGAAATTCCCATACCTATTATTACCAATCCCCAGGGTAAATCCTGGCTTAATAAACCTTTGATTACTGTGGACATCAGTGTGGCCTGCGGTGCGGGCAATGGGTTTTTATGTTCGGCAGTTGGCTCGCCAATACCTATGGCATTATTCAACAGCATTAAAGTAAAGCCTATTGCAACTACAGAAACCAGCACGCCAATCAGCAGCCCCATCTGTTGTTTTATTGGTGTTGCGCCGACAATGAATCCTGTTTTTAAATCCTGTGAGGTAGCCCCGGCGTTTGCTGAGGCAATACAAACTATAGAGCCTACTACCAAAGCGATAGGCTGGTAGGCATCACCGCTCCAGCCTATTCCTACAAATATTAAGGCGGTGGCCATAAGGGTAGCGATGGTCATACCCGATATAGGATTGGATGAAGACCCAATCAAACCCACAATACGCGAAGAAACGGTTACAAAGAAAAACCCAAATACAACAATCATTACAGATGAAAGCCAATTGACCGGCAAACCGGGCATGAGCGCCATAAATATTACTAGGAACAAGCTGCCTGCAACCACCCATATCAATGGCATATCCTTTTCAGTCCGGCTTTTTTCTTCGGTTTTATTACGTTGCGCTTTTAAGTCTTTGAAAGAATCACTGAAAGCAGAAATAATTGTGGGCAGGGTTTTTATCAGCGTCATGATACCGCCAAAGGTTACAGCACCAGCTCCAATATACCGGATATATTTGCTCCAGATAGTGCCGGCATCCATTTCTGAAATAAGCATGGCTTTTTCAGGAAGCAGAGGCACGGTAAGCATATCTCCAAAAAAAGTAATCAGCGGTATCAGTACCATCCACGAAAGTACACCACCTGCCACCATAATACCGGCTATTTTCGGCCCTATTATATAACCAACGCCTAATAATTCAGGTGTTATTTCACCATTTACAGTACCATTAGGTATAGCTGATTTACGACCGAAAACGTATTCAGGTACGTCTTTCCAGAAGCCGAAAACAGTCATTAACACTTTATATAAAAAGGCGATACCCAAACCGTAGTATACTTTTTTAGCCAGGTTACCACCTTTTTCACCTGCCACCAGTACATCGGCGCAGGCCGTTCCTTCAGGGTACGGCAGGTTGCCGTGCTCTTTTACAATCAATGAACGACGCAGCGGCACCATAAATAATACGCCCAAAATACCGCCGCACAGGGCCAGTATAAATATGGTGAAGTAATTAAAATAATCTATTCCACCCGAAAGGAATAATAACGCAGGAATTGTAAACACCACACCGGCAGCAACGGATTCACCTGCTGAACCGATGGTTTGCACAATATTGCTTTCTAATATGGTGGCTTTACCGATTTTCCGGAAAATACTGATGGCTAGCACTGCAATGGGTATGGATGCGCTCACTGTTAAGCCCACTTTTAAACCGAGATAAACTGTAGCGGCACCGAATATAATCCCGAATACAGCGCCCAGTATTATTGCTTTGGGCGTAAATTCCGGAATAAAATCTTTTGGAGATATATAAGGCTTAAATTCTTTGTTGTCTTCTGCCATTTCCTAAAAATGTAAAAATCAAATGTATAAAAAATAATAACTCACAAGCTATAAAAATAAAAAAGCCACCCTTGCAGGTGGCTTCCGTATATATTAAGTTATAATATTTAGGTAAGATTCTTTTCACGCATTACAGCTTTCAGCCATTTCAACAAAAGGAACAGAATAACAAATGCTACCATTACCAATGCGAAATTGAGCAGGAAGAAATTGGATTTATCATCAAAGCCTTCCCACAAACCTGAAAGCACGCCGGCCAGTTTATTACCCACCGAAGTTGAGAGGAAGAAACCGCCCATCATCAACGCAGTGATACGGGGAGGACTTAGTTTTGACACCAGTGAAAGTCCCATAGGTGAAAGGCAAAGCTCGCCAATAGTAATTACGCCATACGTCATAATCAGCCACCAGCTGCTGGCCTTTTCGCTATCCAGGTTGGTAGCCTTTACAGCGCCCACCATTACCAGGGCAGAAAGCGCCGTAATGAGCAATCCTATGGCTATTTTACCTGGCGTGGTAGGCTCTTTACGGCGGCTACGTAAAAAACCGAATATACCTACAACAACGGGGGTAAGTAATACTACCCAGAACGGGTTAATTGACTGATATAACTCTGTCGATATAAGTTTCATCTCACTTCCGGCAGCAGGTCTTTCCTCCTGTGGCAGGTTAGTAAAGTACTTGCATGAGCTTTCCCTGATTTTAATAAGTTTGGTCATACTATCTGTCCCGGCCTTATTATTTGCCGCCTGGAACTCATCCTTAGATGCCGACAGACCATTCATATATTCCTCAAACTGCCCTTTCTCATAATTCACAGATTCATGGAACTGTATAGTCTGATCCATGCCCAGGGCCGAAGCCGGCTTTTCAATAACCGAAGGCATTTCGCGATCGGTGTAATCTTCAGCCCAAACAGTAAGTGCATCACCATTTTGGTGGAATACCGCCCAAAAGACTACTATACAGGCGTACACCGCCAGCAGGGCGCCAATGGGGCGTTTGTCTTCTTTATTGGCAGTTACATACATATAGATAAAGAATCCGATAACCGGAAGACAACCAATAAGAAATGCATCGTTGGTATCTGTCCCGAACCAGTTTCCATCAGGGTTGGTAGCGCTTGTAACACCGTTTATAAAATATCCAATTACTCCAAAAATGAACATGGGTAATAACACGGTTGCAAATATTTTCCAAACCGGCATATCTCCCGGCTGGGTGGGCTTCATTACATCCGCTTCTTTTATGTGTTTGGTACCTGCCATAAAGGTAATAACGCCTATCAGCATACCTATACCGGCGGCAGCAAATGCATAGCCCCAGCCAAAGTTGTTTCGCATTATTGCAGCCACAAAATTGCAAACAAAGGCGCCCACGTTAATACCCATGTAAAAAATGTTGTAACCGGCATCTTTGTTGGCCCGGTATCTGTCGTCATTATACAGGTTACCTACAAGGGTAGAAATATTGGGTTTAAAAAATCCGTTACCTAAAATTATAAGTAAAAGCGATACATAAAAAGCGGTATCGTTGTGAATGGCCATCCCCAAATACCCTGCGGCCATTAATAGTCCTCCTGCTACAATTGATTTTCGGTATCCAAATACCCTGTCGGCCAGCAAACCGCCTATAAATGGTGTTAAGTATACAAGGCCGAGGTAAGTTCCGTATATGTCGGATTTTTTAGCATCATCAAAGCCCATTCCACCGGCGTCCCAACTATCAAGCATGTAAAGGGTGAAAATTCCCAGCATCAGATAATACCCGAAACGCTCCCACATTTCGGTAAAAAATAGCACATAAAGCCCCTTGGGGTGTTTTGATGTATTACTCATTTTTACAGATTAATTTTTTGTAAAACTAAAGGTTAAAAGAGAAAAATCAAGTTATAATTTTTCTGCCAGGAAGGCCGTGATGCGGCTAAACAGGTGGTATTGAGTGCGTTTTCCGCTGATACCATGCGCCTTGTTGGGGTATATTTCACTATCGAATTTTACACCGGCTTCAATCATAGCATCCACCATTTCCACGGTATTCTGAAAATGCACATTGTCATCTGCTGTACCATGTATAATCAGGTAGTTGCCTTTTATTTTGCTTACGTGGTTAATAGGTGAATTATCATCATACCCTACCGGGTTTTCAGCAGGTGTACGCATAAAACGCTCGGTATATATATTATCGTAATACCTCCAGTTGGTTACCGGGGCCACAGCTACTGCCGCTTTAAAAACGTCAGCCCCTTTGCTGATGCACAATGAAGACATGTAGCCACCATAACTCCAACCCCATATACCAATGCGGCTTTTATCAATAAACTGCTGGTCGCCAAAATAGCGGGCAGCGCCTACCTGGTCAATAGTTTCGTATTTGCCCAACTGCTGGTAGGTCATTTTTTTAAACTCCTCTCCTCTGCCTCCGGTTCCGCGGTTATCAACGCAGGCAACTACATATCCCTGCTGTGCCAGGTGCTGGTACCACAGGTAGTTGCGTCCGCCCCAGCGGTCAAGCACCTGCTGGCTGCCGGGTCCACCGTAAACAAACATCAGCAGCGGGTATTTTTTATTAGGGTCAAAGTTGGCAGGCTTCAGCATCCAATAGTTCAGCTCAATGCCCTCGGATGTTTTTAATTTAGATATTTCAACCTTAGCAAAGCCGTATTCCTCCATTTTCTTCTGCACGGCGCTATTTTCAGCAATCTGGCGTACCTGTTCACCTTTGGCGTTATAAATACCTTGTGTATAGGGGGTATTTATATCCGATGCCATATCCATATAATAAGTAAAGGGGGGGTTAAAAGTTACCATGTGAATACCCCCACTTTTAGTAATGCGGGTTTTGTTTTTGCCGTCCAGTTTCACGCTGTATAGCTGCCTTTCAGCCGGAGATGCTTCGGTAGAAGTGTAATACAGCATTTTGTTCTTTTCATCCACACCCAAAAAGCCATCTACTTCCCATGTGCCTTTTGTAAGCTGGGCAACTTCCTTACCGTCCATGCCATACAGGTACAGGTGGTTAAAGCCGTCTTTTTCGCTGCTGATAATAAACTGCTTGCCGTTTTTCAGGAAAGTAAGGTTATCGTTAATATCTACATAATATTTATTCTCTTCTGTGTAAAGAGTTTTAATGCTGCCGTCGCGGGCATCGGCGGTTAATAATTCAAATTTGTTCTGGTGGCGGTTCAGGCGTTGGAACGACAGGATGTTAGGGTCCTGTGTCCACTTGATGCGGGGAATGTATTGGTCGTTCTGGCTGCCCTCATCCAGTGAGGTAACCTTTCCGGTTTCCAGGTTATATATATTAACGTCCACTACCGAGTTAGCTTCGCCGGCTTTGGGGTATTTAAACACATCCTGGTTAGGGTACAGACTGCCATACGTATCCATGCTGAATTTCTTTACGCCACTCTCATCAAAACGGTAATAGGCCAGCTGGGTACCGTTGCTGTTCCATTCATAACCACGGCTCATGGTAAATTCTTCTTCGTATACCCAGTCTACGGCACCGTTAATAATAGCATCTTCTTTACCATCAGTGGTTACCTGTATGGTTTTACCGGTTTTGTAGTCTGCATAATACAGGTTATTGGCTTTTACGTACGCAACCTTACTGCCGTCAGGCGAAAAGGATGCGTACATCACTTTATCTTCCGCCACCGGGTAGGACTTCTTTTCTTTCAGATCGTATACATAAAACTTGCTGCGACGGCTGTGGCGGTATATCTGCTCGCTTTCCATGCTGATAAGCAGTTTGGTTTCATCCGCGCTAAACTCATACCCGTAATAAGGCATTACCGAGGGGTTTAAACCGAGGTCAGATGGATTGAATACCGTTTGTACTTTATTCCCTGTTTTGTATGAATACTTTACTATAAACAGGGTATCATCGCCTTCCATATTGTAATAGTTCTGCCCGTCAACCGATGGTACAAAACCGGATACAATATTGAGCTTAAAGGTATTGTTGAGGAAAATATCTTCCAGGGTAACTTTCTTCTGCCCGAATGAAAATAGACAGAACAGGGATAAAAGTGCAGTTGCGGTATATCTTTTCATAGGTATTAACAGTGCAAACCTCAAACATACCTGTTTTTACTGAAAAAAGGCAAGATTTAGATGAAACTGCACTGAAATTGGGTAGATTTGAGTGAATTATGCTGACTAAGGTTTACAACTGGGTTTCAAACATCTTTATAATTTCAGCAGTGGTGCTTTTACCACTTTGTAAGCGAAATCTTGAAAACATTGTAATTGGCAAACGGTTTGTGCTGATATATATGCTGGCATCATTGGTATTTATGGGATGCGTGATGTGGCTGGCATATTTATCGCATAAAGAATACTTTAAGGAAGATTCGAAAGACCGCGGCCGCTCAATTGTTGCGTTTGGATTTGGGTTTACCATTTGTTTGCTGATTGGTTTTGCAGAGCTAAATAAACATACAGTTTCAAAAAGGCACATCAAAACTGCTGTTATGGAATCAAAAGGAAAAAATATGAAATACGGGACATCATATATACACCTGCTGTTTGAAGGTAGGCGCGAAAGGTTCTCTCCCCGCCCAAAAGAATATGATGCAATAGCATCCAGCGATACAATATATATCGAAACAGGCAAAGGAATATTAGGGTTTGAGTATATTTTTGAATTTAAGCCCGCTAAAAACAATCCATTGCCTTCTTTGTAAATCTAATGCGCCGCCAGGGCGTGCTTCAAATCATGTTTTACATTAAGTTTATTGCTCTATATTTGCCCAAAAACCGAGTATAGCGCGTGCAACAAGGAATGAGAAAATTACAGATGGTTGACCTGCTCAGCCAGTACGAAAAGATACAGAAAGAGATTGATGATGCTGTTTTAAATGTAATCCGTTCTTCAGCATATATAAATGGCCCCGAGGTAAAAGCTTTTCAGCAGGAACTGGAACAATACCTGGACGTGAAGCACGCAATACCCTGCGCTAACGGAACTGATGCCCTGCAGATAGCTATGATGGCGCTTGACCTGCAGCCCGGCGACGAGGTGATAACCGCCAGTTTTACGTTTGTAGCTACTGCCGAGGTAATAGCCCTGCTAAAGCTTACCCCAGTGGTAGTAGATGTAACCCCTGATACTTTTGTAATTGACCCCAAGGCTATTGAAGCGGCTATAACCCCAAAAACCAAAGCTATTGTTCCTGTTCACCTGTTTGGCCAGTGCGCCGATATGGAAGCTATTATGGACATAGCTAAACGCCATAACCTGTATGTAATTGAAGACAACGCACAGGCTATTGGTGCAGAATATACTTTTGGCAGCGGAACAAAAAAGAAAGCCGGAGCCATTGGAACTATTGCGTCCACATCCTTTTTCCCTTCAAAAAACTTAGGGGCAATGGGTGATGCCGGCGCTATTTTTACCAACGATGATGAACTGGCCAAAAAGATGCGCATGATAGTAAACCACGGCCAGTCAGTACAATACTACCACGATGAAATTGGCGTAAACTCACGCCTTGACAGTGTACAGGCTGCTATACTACGCATTAAGCTGCGCCACCTGGATGAATACGCCGCTGCCCGCAACTATGCCGCTGCGTACTACGACAAGGCATTTGCCAATCATCCAAAAATTAAAACACCTGCAAGGGCTGCCAACTCTACCCACGTGTTTCACCAATATACTTTAAAGTTAAATGGAGTAAACCGTGATGAGCTGCGCCACTACCTTGCCGATAAAAGCATACCTGCCATGATTTACTACCCAGTGCCATTACACATGCAAAAAGCCTATACCGACCCACGGTATAAAGAAGGGATGTTCCCGGTTACCGAACAACTGTGCAAATGCGTAATTTCATTGCCTATGCATACGGAACTGGACGAGCAGCAACTGGAGTTTATTACCTCCAACGTTTTAGACTTTATTAATAATCATTCATAAAAACTTAAATTCACCTTAAAAAACTCTATGAAAATAGTAGTAGTTGGAACCGGCTATGTAGGACTTGTTACCGGGACATGCTTTGCTGAAGTAGGTATTGATGTTACCTGCGTTGATATAGACCAGCGTAAAATAGAAAACCTTAAAAAAGGTGTAATGCCTATTTATGAGCCTGGCCTTGAAGAAATGGTGCTGCGCAATGTTGAAAAAGAACGCCTGCACTTTTCTACCAGTCTTGCAGAAAGCATTGTGGATGCCGATGTAGCATTTATAGCCGTAGGTACGCCTCCCGGTGAAGACGGTAGTGCCGACCTGAAATATGTGCTGGCAGTGGCCGATGAGATTGGCCGCAATATGAATGATTACCTGGTAGTGGTTACAAAAAGTACGGTGCCAGTTGGTACTGCTGAAAAAGTAAGGACAAAAGTTGCTGATGCACTGGCTTCACGCGGCTCAAAGCTTACTTTTGACGTAGCCTCCAATCCTGAGTTTTTGA
>DASPJH010000596.1:0-5801 GCA_035628715.1 Bacteroidia bacterium | reverse complement strand
ATTTTTTGGGCATCGTCACCGGCAAAGGCAAGCTCTACCTTGCTGGCATAGTTTTTAAATGTTTTGTCGATAGGTTCTAACGGAAGGCGTGTGTATTTAAACACTACCTTTTCGTCGTCAATGTTTTGGGCATAAGATGCTACCCCTGATAGAAGTAATAAAGTTACTAAAAGTTGTCTCATGATTTTTTATGAAAATTTGGCCGCAAAGATAAGCATAATACTTAAGGCTGGCTTTGTATTTCCGGCATTTTTAACGCTTTTGAAAGAAAGATGTGTAACAGAGCGAATTATGGTAATTTTTAAACTACAAATTGATACCGGCTATTTTGATTAGCTATGGGAATGACCCAATTTGCAAACTACGGCCTGCGCACCTTTTGTCACCCTGAGGATTTTGCCTGCAAAATGAGACTCGAAGGGCGGCAAAGGAAGCGGGTAATACATCTGTTCGGGTGTTACGCTGTTACGGCCTCCCCGATTTTTAAAACATTTTTACCCGTTAAAACAACTTTAAATATATTATTTGCGCCCCACAAGGCTTAGCGCCTTTTAAAACTAATTATCATACATGAAAGTATTTATTAAATCTGCCCCTGAACATGCCGTTCAGTCAACAACCCCCGGTGCACAAAACAGCTCCGTTGCCGCTGCTCATACCGATGCCTGTTTTTTTGACGCCACGGCTGAACAGCTTGGAATTTCATTTGACGAGCATGACTTTGGCCTGGCGCCCCAGGAAATTGAAAAGATGAAAGCCACCGTTTTAGGCAGTTTTACCGAGTTTATTGCCCCCGGAGAACAACTGGTGGACCATAGGCTGGGAATGGCTTTGAAAACCAACAGCGGTCTTTATGAAGGATCGCCAGTATTGATTGCCAAAACTAACACGGCGCAGTATACGGTAGTATACGATGAGCTGGTATTGCCCAAAAGCAATGCGCATCCCCAAGCCGCTGAACCGGATAATTACCAGTTGCTGGCAGGTATGCCGGGCAACCCCGCGGTGCTGTTTTTTGCCAGGCAATTTGCCACAGCGCTGGCCAAAGGGCTGGTATCAGAGTTGTTCAGCATATTTTTTCCGAAGGATAAGGATGCGGTGCTGAAGGAAGAGCTTAAAAAACTGAAGGAAGAAATAAGGCAGATGCTGCAGGAAATGAAGTATGAAAACCTGGAAGACGAGCTGCTGACCACCCGCGCTTGGCTGCGGGATACCTACTCTGAAAAGCTGGAGGCGTATGCTAAGAAACAAACGTTTAATATTGAAGAGGTAAGAAAAGACCTGAAAGCCCGGCAGGAAAGAATGCACGGGGTGGCCGAGGTAATTAGCCAGCGGACGGCCAATGGCGATTTGGCCAATTGCGATTATTTTGCACGGGTAAAGGTAATGCTGTATGCCACCTGCGCTGCGCTACGGATTGTGCTGATGAAGGAGCAGATTTTCTGGCAAAACGTGATGCGGGCACAAGGCAATAAAGATTATGAAAACGATGCCGATTTGCAGGAGCTGACCAAATATGTAAAAGCAGTTTCTGACAACCTGAAAAACTATGTACAAATGCTGAAGAAGGGACGCCTGGATAAAATAGGGACACTGCAGCAAAATAGAGATTTTATACACGGTATAACTCCTATAGTGGTTGAAATATTTTGGTGGCACGATGATTTTGAGGCCCACAACCCCAACGATCCTTTTAAAACTAATAAGATTGTTTTTAAAAGAGCAGCCCCCATAACATGGATGACGCCTATATCAAAAGTTGAGGAGGTAAAAGCCGAAACACAGCAGGCGCTGAACAACCATATTGCCAATGTAACTAATGTGGTAAAAACCCATATTGAAGAGCCTTTACAGGAAATAATTAACAACCTTGATAACACCCGGCTTGTAATTCAATAACATATAATTAAACGTTTTTTAATTTACCAGGGTGGTTGCACAGCTCATAACGGGCCGCAGTCACCCTGAACTTGTTTCAGGGTCTCAACTGTATTAATGGTAGTAGTACTTCCTTTTTGAGAGTTGAGATGCTGAAACAGGTTAGCATGACCGGCGCTACCTCGTCATTGCGAGCGCCAAGGCCTAATAAATAGTGCTTATAAATTATAGCAGCGAAGCAATCCGCTTGCTACCTGCCGTAAAAGATTGCTTCGCTACTAAATCAGGTAATCAACCTATATGAATATGCCCGCTCGCAATGACGAACCTCGGTTGAGGGCGGCTGGCATACTGAGCGTAGCGGGTGAGTTACTGCCGTCGTTTTAACTCACCCCCGGCAACCGCAAGCCGCCCGGCTGTGTGAACGTCGCCCACTCGTCCGCCAAGGTATCGGGGCGGGCTCTCTCATTGCAAAGAGAGAGCCCGCCCGGATGAACCGTTCGGACGGGGGGAAGTATTGGGCTTTCTTACCGTGCCTGCTCTTCGGGGTGAGTTAAAACCGCCAGTTATCGTGCGGCGTTAAATGGCCTGCGGGGTTGCTTCCCTCCTTGCAGAGGTTTGCGCGTAAGGAAATGAGGGATTGAGGGTGGTTTAAAACTGTAAATTTTTTGCTATTTTAGCAATATGAAATTGGACGATATTTTTACCTTCGGAAAATATAAAGGACTAACGCTCCAAGAGGTTTTTGAAGGAAAACAAGATATTGATCCGTTATTGATAAAAGAATTTATAAGAACTCTAATATCATTATTGGAGGTTAACATTCCACAAGACTTAACCCTGAATGATGTCATCGAGTTTGAAGTTAAGGACAATGTAATAATAATTAAACCTAAAGGTCGGTGGAATAATATCGATTGGGAAGAAAAACTAACTGGTTATTTATCCCCACCTAATAGTTTGTCAAATACTTTCTGTAAACTACGACAATTTGTTTCCAATATTGAGTACAATAAACTTACTGAAATTAATGGCATACCTTTAATTGCAAGTGGCGATCCATATTATGTTGAGTGGTGTATAAAGAAAATCGATTCATTTTTTATTGAACCTGTCGACTTAGAAAAATTAACGAAAATGAACTTTTACTGGTTTGATTCAATAAAAGTCAAGAGAATTTCAAAGTTTGAATATAAGTATACGCCGTTAATAATAACAAGAAAGTGGAAGGCTGATGACAAAATATCACAATTAAATTATAAAAAATATCTTTTACACTCACAAAATTTGACGGATAATAAATTAAAAGATACTCATGAGACATTTGATAGTAGCTTTAATCCTAAAGTAGAAAAAGATGAAAGGCTTATTTTAATAGAAAAGTTAGTTGAGAGTTTACTAAAAGTTGTCAACTCACTAATAAATGAAGGCAAGCTCAAAAATAAAACTACAAAAAACACCCTATCATTAAATGATCGCTTATCAGATATAAACTTTAATGAAGTAGCATCATTTTTTGATAATACTCTCGGTAGCGATAAGTTCAAGAGAATTTATGATACGTTCAAAAACACATTTAATATTCTTACGGAGCAAAATGAAAGCAAAACTTACTTTGCCTTTTTCAAAAAAAAGATAGAAATAGGAATATGCAAAGAATGTAATGAAGTAATAAACGCTTTGAAAACATTCATTGACGCTGATGGAAAAAAGATATTTAATTTCGAATACGACCGCGACCAAGAGTCAAATTATCATGGACCAGAATCTTATGGCTACAATAGTTGGGACGACATGGCATTTTACACAGCATTCGAAGGCGATATCGATTCCTGGAATGCCTCTCGGAATTGTTAATTGAGAAATCAAAACCTCACATCCATCTGCAATTCATTCTTCCTCACAAACCTTAACCATTCTTTATCAGGGGTTACGCGGTATTGCTTGGCCTAACAAGGCACCCTACTAAAACTAACCCCGCCCCGCGCTTCTGTATCAATAATTTGATATTGTGAATAAACGGGTTGCAGCCTTACTATTTGCTGCATACCAAAAGAGTTAAACTCAATTGAGCCATTTTGCAGGTCAATACCCCAAGTATATGCAAATTTGTTTGTTTCAACCTCTGTTGTATCCTTTATATACAATTCTTCAATTGCCAATGGCCCGAGTGCATTTTCTCTGTCATTGATATTTAAATGCAATCCATAAGCATCCTTAAAAACAAGTGTACAAGGGGCTATAAAGAAAGTAATTGGCTGGCCAGGCTTTTCCGCTTGCACCCATTGGAATATATAGTCAATATCAAGTAGTAAATCTGAACCCCAGCCACCATTATATTCAATACTTAAACCATGAATTTTACAGTCATGCCAGTCCATTTGTTCATAGTCTGCATGAGTCCAGAGGCTTTTTTCTAAATTATAAATAGGTTGTCCTGACATGTAGTATATTTACTTGAAATTCCCCACGCATACATTCGACTACGCTCAGTATGACACCAGCCGCACTCCCCAATTGGCACATTATCTCATTGGCACATTGGCTAATTGATTTAACTCCACTTCACATCCATCTGCAGTTCATTCTTTCGTACAAACCGTAGCCATTCTTTATCCGGGGTTACCCGGTATTGCTTGGAGAACAGGTTGACTTTCATGCCTTTTTCAGCGTCGTATACGTGTATGCATAACTGGGCGCCTTTGTCGCGGTGGGCAAACTGCTGTATGCCGCTCACTACCTCGTCTTCAATGCGGTTAATATCCAGCGTGAGGACAATGGCTTTCAGCATTTTATCTTTAATGTCGGTCAGCAGCTCCACCTTGGTCATTTTAAACTCCAGCTCAGTGCTGTCCTTCGGCCATTCGCGGGTTTGCACCTTGCCCCGCACAAACAAAAAGTACCCGTTCTGGAAGTAGTTTTTAAAATCCATGTACTCCTTGCCAAATATGCGTATCTCGTACGAGCCGGTTAAATCGTTCAGGGTAAAGCTGCCCCAGGGCTTGCCGGTTTTGCTCATGCGCTCGGTAGCGCCGCTTACAATACCGCCAATAAATACCTCGCGGCCTTTCAGCTTGTCCAGTTCGTTCAGCTCGCTTACCCGGTTTTTGCACAAAAACTCCATTTCAAAACGGTAGTCGTCCAGCGGGTGACCGGTAAGGTACATGCCCACCACGTCTTTCTCGTGCTCCAGCTTTTCAAACAGCCCCCAGGGCTCGCAGGCCGGTATTTTGGGCTCTGCAAGGGAGGTAGCGCTGCCTGCGCCAAACAGCGATGCCTGCGAGGCCGCATCGTTGGCCTGCGCCGAAGCCCCAAACCGGATGGCTTTTTCCAATATATTGCTGTCGTCGCCCTCGGCTTTATGGAAGTACTGGGCGCGGTGGGTACTATCAAACCCATCGAACGCACCGGCTTTGGCCAGCGATTCCAGCACGCGTTTGTTCACCGATTTAAGGTTGCTGCGCTTGGTAAGCTCAAATATGCTTTTGTAGCGGCCGTTGGCCTCGCGCTCTTTTATCAGCTCAATAGCGGCCACCTCTCCCACGCCTTTAATGGCTGACATACCGAAACGTATCTCGCCTTTGGCGTTTACCGAGAAGCCCAGCTTACTTTCGTTGATATCGGGACCCAGTACCGGCATTTTCATACGGCGGCATTCCTCCATATAGAAGGTTATATCATCAATACTGTTGAGGCTGTTAAGGGTGGCGGCCATAAACTCAGCCGGGTAGTTGGCCTTGAGGTATGCCGTGTGGAAAGCCACGATGGCATAACACGCCGCATGCGATTTGTTGAAGGCGTACTGGGCAAAGTTCTCCCAGTCAGACCATATCTGGCTCAGCACCTTCTCATCCATGCCGCGCTCTTTGGCGCCGTTGATGAATTTTTCTTTCATCTTGAGCATGGTCTCTATCTGCTTCTTA
>DASPJH010000595.1:0-3972 GCA_035628715.1 Bacteroidia bacterium | reverse complement strand
CAATTGGATATTGTGTTGCCGGTAATTAGCAATGAGTCAGGGCTTGTGCTGCAATAAATGCCGTTTCCGGCGGCATTGCCCGTAACGCTGTCAATCAGGTTGTTTTGTATAATTGTAAACGGCGCCGAGCTGGAACTTTGTATCAATGCACCTGACCCTAACGGCCCATACACACAGTTGCGTACCGAATTATTTTTTATAAGCACGTGGTTGGAGCTGCTGCCCGTATTATTGCCGCCAGCGTTGGAAATACCCCTGAGCGAATAATAAGCTCTCATATCCCGTATGGTATTATTCTGTATGCTGACTTTTGCACCGGGCATATCGCTTACCATAATTCCCCAGGTATCGCCGGTCCAGTCATTTTTTCTCCCGATAATGGTATTGTTATGTATCCGTACAGTCTTTTGCCATTCGCTTACTACATTCACTCCAAAAGCAGTTGAATTCATAACCGTTGCGCCGATGGCATAAAAAATGTTTCCGCCTTCTACGCCTATATCCAGTGAATCGTCCGCCAGCGAGTCATAAAAAACCGATTGGCTCTGGTATTTCATAATCCCGCTGCAAATGCTGTCGCTGGTTATGCCATAAAACTTCAGGTTGTTAAAGGTACCCTGTTTATTGCTGGCTGCTACCGCTGAGCCTGCTGCATTCCTGTCGGCAATCAGTATGGCTGTGCCGGTAAGAAGAGAGCTGCTCAGTTTTATCCTGCAGTTTTTAATCGTTATATATTTACATCCCGATGTGGCATTTTCTTTAAGGATGTTATAACCTGTTTCAGAAAACTCTGTGGCAGTTGTATAGGCGGTATTTTCTTCCAGGTCTATGCCATCAAAAGTTACATACCTGGCGCCGGATAAACGTATAATAGCATCCCCGTGCGAGTAGTAGGTTCCGGGTGTTAATGTGCCTGCGCTATTGGGCACTACCTTAGGGTTATTGCCGCTGCCAGACTTTTGAAAAACAACAGGATTGGCCGCCGTGCCTTTTACTGTAAGCACCGGTGGACGTTCATTAAATACCGAACCCGCTGCAACGTTAAAGGTTACACCCCCGCTTCCCACTCCATTTGAGTTAAGGGCAGTAAAGGCCGCAGTTAAGTTGGCGTAATCTCCCGGTATGGTTTTTACACCTGTAAGCGCCTGGCTGAAAAGCAGGGCCTGGAAGGCACAAACAAACAAAAACAGTAGGATGGGTTTTCTCATTGTTTACTTAGTAGTTAAGAACATTCAAATATGAAACGAATAGATTGAAAAACTTAAAATTATGTATACTATTCGACAAACAGCGCTTATAGTTTAATCACAAATATGGCTTATTGCAAATAACAGCTATAAACAGGTAACCCGGTGGCATTTTCCAGCAACTGGCAGGAATTGGGAAATAAATGGGCTGAAAAATCTAATAAGTGGGAGAACCAGGTATTGCTCTACCTGATAATATTCACCATACCGAAAATTGTAGATTTCTTGTAGCTGTCTCCAACAATATTGATTTGGTAGGTGTACACGCCCGATGGCACCGGGGTGCTATCAAAAGTGCCATCCCAGGCGCAGTTTTCACAATTGAAAATGATCTGGCCCCAGCGGTTATAAATGGTAAGGGTGTATTGCGCCATCCCGGTACATACCGGTGCAAACACAGGGTTTAAATTATCGCTGGTGCCGGGCGTGAAGGCTGTAGGGATTACACAGTTAATTTTATCAAATACACGGATGGTTTGCTCGGTGGTATCCAGGCAGCCCTGTGCATTTTGCGCAATCAGCCGGATTACCAGGTTGCCGGTGTCTGTATAGCGGTAAACGGTATCGTTTTTATGGTTTTGGTAAATAACATTGCCATCGCCCATGTCCCAGGTATACTGGCTGGCATTACGGCTCTGGTTGTATAGATAAACAGGACTTTCAATCTCTTTGATGTCTGGCCTTACAACAAAATCAGCTGTGGGTTTTTCAAACACAGTAACTGCATTGGTTTTAAGTATGTGATCGGTACAGCCCAAAGCATTGCTCACCGTAAGCCCTACATTATATTTACCCGGTTGCACAAAAAGATGGCTGTATTGAGTAACGCCTAAAGCTTCGATTGTTTCTGCTTTCCATGAGTTTTGAAGGGTATCGTGCCCGGTTGATAAATCAGTAAAAATAACAGCCAGGGGCCGGCATCCTTCAAAAGGATTAACCGCGAAGTCAGCCTTAGGAACCGGCAAAACGGTAATCGTTTTGGTAGCCTGCACCGAAGGGCTGCAATTATCGCTTAGCGTAGCGGTATATAAGGTAGTGGTTTGCGGCGTGTCAGTGGCAGGGTTAAGGGTGTTGGTCCACGGACCGGTATCTGTGCTCCACAGTATTTGACGATTGGGTGAATGCCCTCCTGAAACATTGGCCGTAAGTAATAATACCTCGTGCTGGCAAATACTGTCTTTGGCAGTTATAGTTACCTGTAACGGTGGCCGCACTGTTACGGTTACCAGGGCGCTGTCGGGCGTATGAGTGCAATTATCCGTCAGCTTCACAGTATAAACGGTGGTCGAATCAGGGCTTACAGTTACCGTGGGTTGGCCGGAAGTCCACGGGCTGCTGTCGGTTCTCCATTCCAGCTGGTGGCCGGGAACATGCCCCCCTGCTGCCAGGGTCCTCAGCTCTGCCTGCTGGCCGGTGCAGATGGTAGTATCGGCATTCACACTTATTTTCAGTGGCGGTCTTACGGTTACTGTTATTTCTGCGCTGTCGGGATAAACCGTGCAGCCGTCGGTTAACCGGGCTTTGTAAACTGTTGTTGTATCAGGATTAACAGGTATAGACAGCTGGTTCGAAGTCCATGATGAATTATCCGCCGTCCATAGTACAGTATGCCCGGGAATATAGCCTCCTGCAATAGTGGCCCTTAATTGTGCAGTTTCACCTATACAAATGGTGGTATCCGGGTTGACTGTGGTTTGCAGGGGAGGCCTTACAGTCACTGTTATTTTAGCGCTGTCAGGTTCAGTTGTACAGCCATCGGTGAGGGCGGCGGTGTAGGAAGTAGTGGAAGAGGGTGAAACTGTAAGTATTGCCGCTGAATCAGTCCATAGGCCGTTGTCTATAGTCCACCGTATTTTATGCTGTGATAACCATCCGCCGGTGACGGTAGCCCTAAGTTGTGCGGTTTCACCAACGCAAATGGTAGTATCGGTGTTCAGGGTGATATCCAAAGGTGGGCGAACTGTTACGGTTACTTTAGCGGTATCGGTGAGCCCATTAAACAGGTTTCTGGATACCACAGTATAGGTAGCTGTTGCGCCGGGGCTGATGGTTTTGGTTTTTCCTGTGCCCAGGCCATTATCCCAGGTGTACTCTACCTGCGATGTATCACAGCTGATGGTGGTTGCTTCCAGGTGAAGCGATTGCCCCTGGCAAATGGTAGTATCTTTTGTTACAGAAGTGCTGAATACATTGTCCACCGTTACTTTTACTACAGCGGTGTCTGCCAGCAGGGCGGTGGTATCCCGTAAAATTACTTCGTACACCGTGGTTGCGGTGGGGTTTACTATTAATGAGCTTCCGGTTCCCAGCAGGGCAGGGTCACCCTGTTTATACCAGGTAAACTTATAGTATTGTGGGTTGCACCCGTTTCCCGAAACCGTAAGCATTGCGCTGTTTCCTTTGCAAATGGTGGTATCGGCGCCAGGAATAGCCGCGAGAATTGTTCTTACGTTTATGGTAAAAAAGGCTGTATCCGTTCGGTCGCTGCAACTATCGCCGACCACCAACCGGTATATTGTGGTATTAACAGGAGATACTAATACGCTGTCGCGCGTGGAAATAACCACATTAGGACCAACCGTGCGCCAGCTGTACCAATACTTTTGGGAATCGCCTCCAGTCACATCGGCGCGCAACATCTGCCTGAACCCACGGCAGGGTATACTGTCGCCCTTTATTTTCGCTTCTATATACGGGCGGACAATAACCTTTACGTAATCCGTAT
>DASPJH010000594.1:0-2589 GCA_035628715.1 Bacteroidia bacterium | reverse complement strand
GCGAGTGCCCAGCATGCCGGCAATGCCAATTATAATGGCAGTTATACTCCCAACCTGGTACCTTATGCCCAGCCTGCCGGGGTAAACTTAAATGTTACCGTAGCTGGTTACAGCTATGGCAATATGGTATCACTTAAAGGGGATGTGATGATAAATGTGCTGCCGTCATCTTATGTGATTATTCTTAGCGCCACACAGGTGAATGAAACATTTGAAAAAGCCGATTCAATGATGAACCTGCGATTTGGAATTCTTAGAAACGAGCTTAAGCAATTGGGTATAACCGAGCAGGATGTGCATATTGATTTTATATCCAATGTGCCTAATTATACGTTTGAAATGACCGCGAAGAAGCACACCATTACAGGTAATGAAATAGCTGCCGGTTTTGAGCTGAAAAAGAATATCCATATTAATGTAAAAAATATTGCTCAGATGGATGCTATAGTGGCTGCGTCTGCAAAAGCAGAAGTGTATGACTTGGTAAAGGTGGATTATATAGTGGAAAATATGGAGCAGATTTACCATCAGTTGCGACTGAAGGCATTGGAAGTGATTGAAATGAAAAAGGCTCCGTACATGGCTACCGGTGTAAAATTAAAACAACTGGATTTGGGCGAAACCCGCGGAAGCGTTTACCCTGTTGAACGGTACGCCCGGTATACGGCATATAACTCTGGTACTCCTGCGTTCTACCAGAAAATATCTTCAAAACAAACGGTGCAGGTAAATTATGCTGATAAAAACCAGACTGTTTATTATGAAAAAGTACCCTTTAACCAGTTTGACCATGTAATAAATCCCAATGTTGAAGAGCCCTGCGTGCAGTTTTATTTTTCTTTACAGGTAAATTTTAAAATAATTGATGAAGAGGCTGAAAAACGCCAGAAAGAAGACCGCGAATATGAACTGAAACGCCGTGAAATTGAACTGAGTAACCTGAAAAATCCTCCTGTGGCGGATAAACCTAAAAATGCCGGAAAAAAATAATTGTATAACTGTATATTAATAACCCATTCACCCTACAGGTGGGTGGGTTATTTTATAAACCACGCATATTTTTCAGTAATCATTCCTGGATATAATGCAGGATTAATGGTAACCGGCTCAGTAGTAACACGGCCGCCCCAGGAATACTCCATATATACTATGAGTTTTTTGTCGTAGGTAATGGTAATCCCCGGGCCCCATGCATCCCCGGCCCGAAGCGCTGTAATATTAAAGGGATTGGCTTTTGTACTGTCAAGGTGTTTTATTACTATATGCCGAATAGTGTCAAAATATTTTTTATTAATAATATCATTAACCGTTAAGATGGTTTTATTTTTCATATCCACTGTAAGGGGATGTATAGTATGTGCTGCACCGTTGGCACCGGCAGCTGCGTAAGCATCCTGGTAAAAAGTAATGGAGGTTATTACCGTACCAAATATTCCTACGCCGTAGGTAATAAAGTTTTCCGACGGCTTATCAGAGATACAGCCATATTCTTTATTTATCGTGTCTTTATAAGGTGCATCAAAATGCACGTCCTCAATACAAATAGAATGAATAAATCCCCGAATAGTATCGTTAATAAATTTTTCCATTTTCTTATCAGAAATAGAAAATTCAGGATAAGCTATTTCCAAAACCAAACTAACAGTACTGTCGGGTAAGTTTCCTTTCCTTTCTTCCTCCATATCCATGCAGGTTGGAGCTTGAAAAGCGTATTCAGCGTGTGTCCTGTCAAAAATTTGAAATGTTGTAAGGGTAGTATCTTTCTGCGCAAAAAGGTGGGAGATTAGCAGAGAAAAATATATTGCTACTATTACTCTCATTTAGTGCTTTGTTTTACAATTTTCTCCCTGAAAATGGTATCACCACTCTCAATAGCCATGTAATAAATCCCGTCTTTTAACTGGGAAATATCAAAAGTAACCTGAGGTGAAGTAAATTGTTTTTCAATCACTCTTTTCCCCTGCATATCATATACTGTTAATCGGACTTCACCGGAACCTTTGTTAACATTTTCAACAGTTATTTCATCCGCAGCAGGAACAGGGTATATTCTCCAGGCATTGCTTCCGGGAGAGGCTACTGAGTTTACAAGCGTCCACAGCTGGAAATAAGCCGTGTCGCCCTTGCAGCCATTGGCGTTTCTTTCCACCAGTTTTAAAGTGGCGGTAAGCAGGCTGTTATCCCAGCGGATGGTAAGCGAATCATTATTGGCCTTAATAAAGTCAGGTGTTTGGCTTACCGCCCAGGTATAGGCTGATGTACCAGGGCCTAAAGCCTTAAACGTATATTCTTTGCCCAACTTTATGAAAGGATCTCCCAATATGGCTACCGGTGCCGGTTTAGCGTATATAAGTATTGAGTCTACTTCATCTTCACTACTGCAATTTCCTAACGGGTTAAGAACAAGTAGCCGGGCAGTATGGTAACCACTTGTCGAAAAGACTTTCTGCTGATTCACGCCAAATAGGGTATCAGTGCCTATTATCCAGCGATGGGTATAAGAAGGATTTCCAACACTGGTCAGAAGCAGTTTGTTGGAGTCGGGGCACATGCCCTCCTGTGTTACCAGCATTAAAGCTGTTGGGGTTG
>DASPJH010000593.1:0-2162 GCA_035628715.1 Bacteroidia bacterium | reverse complement strand
GCGGTTGGCATCGGTAGCTACAAACGATACGTTATCAGTCTTCAGCTCCACGTAAATACCTGTAAGGTTCAGGCGAAGCTCATCCGTACCGGTGGCAAACACAGTTTTAGCAATAGCTTTCAGCAGCACCTCACTCTTAATAGAGAATGATTTATCGCTTTCCACTTCAGGGATTTTCGGGAAATCCTCACCGGCCTGGCCGGCCAGCTTAAAGCGTCCGTTTCCTGAGCTTATTTCTATAGCATTGGTTTTTTCGTCAATGGTAAAGGTCAAAGGCTGGTCGGGCATTGAGCGCAAAATGTCCAAACAAAGCTTAGAGGGAACTGCAATCTGGCCTTCCTCCTGGGCCTCCACCTGCAGGGTAGTGGTCATGCTGGTTTCCAAATCGGTAGCGCTGATGGTCAGGCTGCCATTTTTTATGTCGAACAGGAAGTTCTCCAGGATGGGGATTACTGCCTTGGATACCACCACGCCGCTTACTACTGAAAGATGGTCGAGCAGAACAGTTTTGGAAACGATAAACTTCATACCTTGCTATATCTAAATTGTGTTAAAGGTGCCAAAATTACCAGCACGCTGCAATATAGTCAATTGATATTTATGAACAATAATAGTCCGAAAGTCAAATTGCTGATAAACAGGTGGTTTGTTACGGTTCCCACAATTGGATGGGTATGACTTGCATGGTAATGAGTGAAGCAGCATGCCGCAACCAGGGTTTTTCGATGCTTTTAACCGTACATCCTGCATTTAAAACGCGTCATTAAAAGCCGTAGCGTTTAAAAAACCGGAAAATAGCGTTACTTTTGCAGGAGAGTCCGGTTAATATTTGAAAAATTAACACTATTTTCATTATGGCTCAACCGTTCTTCAAAATCAGGCTTTTTTACCCCTGAGGGATTTTTAAAAGTAATTTTAAAGACGTTAGAAGATTGCGAAACCAACGGAGGCTAAATCCTTAATTTATTATGGATTTTTCAAACACCGGGCTCTTTTTACCTTTCTCAACCGCATTGGCTCGATAGTATGGATACCATCGCACCAGGGAGCAAAGTCAACAATAACATTCTACGTTTTTTAGATGCCTTTTAGCGGGCCGCGTTAGTTTTGATGAATTAACATCCATATTTGAAAAAACAAACCCATTAAACTATAGTTAATTACATCATGGAATGGAAAGAAGAAAACAACGCGCTGGTTAAGACTTTTACTTTTAAAACTTTTGCCGGTGCTATGGCCTGGATGGTGAAGGCCGCTTTTGAAATTGAGAAGCTGAACCACCACCCTGAATGGACAAACGTTTACAACCGGGTTACGGTAAAGCTGAGCACCCATGATGCCGGGAATACTGTTACTCCTAAAGACCGCCAGCTTGCCGAAGTGCTGGATAATATTGCTGTAGCATAACGCTATACCAGCCTGCCCACCGCTTTTACCCGCTCAAATACGGCCTCGGTATGCGGGGCGTCTTTCAGTTCATCGGTAAGGTCCTGGCCTGCCCAGTGCTCATAATGCTTGCCATTTTGCCACAGCCGGCTTTCTGTTACCTCGTATATAATTCCTTTGTAGGCAATCCATATTTCCGGCTTGTCCTGCCCGTTCCGTAAAGCCAGCTGCGATTTTGTGTATGCTTGCACAAGTGCTCAATATTAACTAAATTAGCGAGGCTAACCAATCCGATCACTCCTTTTAGCACTGAGTTTCATTTTTATGTAATTTTCACAACGAAAGTCAGATAAATCTAATCTTTTTAGAAACCTTTGTATACCAACCCTTCAGCACTTTTGAAACTAAGACTGTTTTTTTACATAATACTGGTATTTACCATGACGGCCTTTTCCTGGTGGACATATTCCCTGATACAGCTCAGTTACGAGGTGCATGTGGACGATAACGACAAGCTGGGATACGAAGTGCATAAAGCAACCCGCACGGTGCTCCAAAACTCTAAATTCAGGCCCGATGACGATACCGTATTTAACCAGATGAAACTGGGCACACACGTTATTTATTTTGATACCGCGCACATGCGGGAGCTGGTAAAAACCACGCACCCCTATGCAGAACTTACCTTTGACAGCGGAAAAGTGACCGTTATACCGGCCCCGGACATGGTGAAAAAGCTGGAAAGCGATAAAGACCGCCGGATAGGCATGTATGTT
>DASPJH010000592.1:0-2894 GCA_035628715.1 Bacteroidia bacterium | reverse complement strand
AGCTGGGCCGATATTTTGCCCGGTAGTAAAAAGGTGCAAACCAGTGCCACCAATATGAATAAATTCCTGCTAATGCCCATGGATGTTGTAATTATAACAAAGGTAGTACTATAAACGTTTTTATATTATAAATCCCGCCGCCAGGGTAAGTACTACCACCACCGGCGAAGGAATTTTTGTATACATCAGCAGCAGGGTGGTAGCCACCACAACTGCTATATTTTCCCATTCATACCCTACCCCCTGGAAAAGTAAATAGGCGGCCGCTAAAATTAATCCTGCCGAGGCCGCCGAAATCCCCTCAAAGGCGCGTGTAACAAGAGGATGACTTTTAAAACTATTCCATATCGGGTATAAAAACATAATAAACAGCGCCCCGGGCAAAAAAATGGCCACCATGCCTATAAGCCCGCCCAGTATTTGCCAGTGTATACCCCAGTCTTTCATAATCATCGCCCCGGTATACGAGGATAAGCTGAACACCGGCCCGGGTATAGCCTGTACAAAACCTACGCCTGTAATAAACTCATCCGGGGTAAGGTAATGCCTGAATTTAACAAACTGCTCATACATCATGGGTATCAGCACATTTCCTCCGCCAAACACCAGGCTGCCGAACCGGTACGAGTTTTCAAAAACCAATATGGGTCGGGCGCCTTCAAAACCTTCTGACAATTTTACAATGGCGCCTGCTGCAACAGCCACTACAAAAACGGCAAAAAAGTAGGTTAAGTTGCGCCAGCGTATTTTTATTTCCGGTTTTACATACGGCGTATGGGATTTGTTGTACCGCAATGCAATAACTGCCCCCAGCACCAGTATCAGGGGAAAGGCATACGGGCCCAGTACCTGGGCTGCTGCCAGTATAGCCGCGCCAAAAAACAGGTATACATTGAGCCTTTTGCCTTTTATAATCCTGAAGATTTTAAGGGCAGCCACCAGGATAAATCCTACTGCCATGGGTTGCAGGTATTTTAAAAAATCGCGTGAAAGGCCGGCGCTGCGGTATTGGGTATAAAAAATAGCCAGCAGCGTCATAATAACAGAGGCGGGCAATACCCATATAAGCAGGGATAAAAAGGCCCTTACCGGCCCGCCCAGCCGGTAGCCGATAGCAGTAACTATTTGGGTGGAGGTAGGCCCGGGCAGTATTTGGCAGAACGAGTAAATTTCAAGGAAATCTTTTTGGGTAAGGTATTTTTTTTGCTCCACCAGCCGTTTTATAAATATGGCCATGTGGGTGCCCGGCCCGCCAATACAGGTAAAAGCAAGGATAAAAATATCTTTGTACCAGATAAGTTTTTTTAAATGCTGTACTTTGTTGCCGGGTTGCAAGGGTAGTGATAAGTGTGCGGCAAAATTATAATTAATAAAGTGCTAACAAATATGATATTAGTTAACAGGTTGTGGTTAGTAATTGCAGCGCTGGTGTTTACAGGTATTGCCGGTGCAGGGTGCAAACCGGGGATTACCGATTATGACCGTGAAAAAGCTTACCTGGACACACTGGCTGCACAAAACAGGGCATTGCAGGTGGCGCTGAATGTAGACGAGGAGGAACTGAAAAAACGCATGGCTATTATTGATACCTGGTACATTAAGCTGAATGATACTGTTTACGAGGTAGCCCAAAAAATGCAGGTGGATTTTAACGGTTTTAAAGTGGTGTATAAAAAATACATTGATAACTTTTTTATCTATTCAGCGGCGGCAGACCAGCTGGACGAGCAATATAAAACGCTGGAAGAAAAAGTAAAAAAACAGTCGCTTACCCGGGAGGAGTTTAAGCAGCAGTATGCCGTGCTTAAACAGGGTTTCGGCCGCAATCTTGACAGCGCTGTGGCCATAGCAAAACCCGTTTATGATATTGAGTTCAGCTGGAACCGGTACCAGAAAACCATGGAGGCTATGGGAGGCCGGCCGCGGTAAGTGGGTAGCTATTTAAAATAACTTTCCATTTCTTTGCACCGTTGGAGCTAATTTCAAAATATTTCCCCTCTGTAACCCCGCAGCAGCGGCAGCAACTGGAGCAGCTATTGCCCCTGTACGAGGACTGGAACAGCAAAATAAATGTTATCAGCCGCAAGGATATTGAGCAGCTGTACGAGCGGCACATCCTGCATTCACTGGGTATAGCAAAGGTAACCGGCTTTGCGCCCGGCACCCGCATACTGGATGTGGGCACGGGAGGTGGTTTTCCGGGCATACCGCTGGCCATTATGTTTCCTGATTGTGAGTTTACTTTGGTGGATTCTATCGGGAAAAAGATAAAGGTGGTGCAGGAAGTGGCAGCAGCGCTGGGGCTAAAAAATGTTACCGCTATCAACACCCGTGCTGAAAATGTTCCCGGCAAGTTTGATTTCGTGGTTAGCCGTGCGGTTACCCGGCTTTCGCCTTTCTACGGATGGATAAAGGGTAAAATCGACGCTAAGAATAACAACGTATTCCCCAATGGTGTGCTCTACCTGAAGGGTGGCGACCTGTCGGATGAGTTAAATGAATTCCAGGCGGCTTATCCCAAAGTGCTTTATAAGCTGTGGCCGCTGGATACTTTTTTTGAAGAAGATTTTTTTGATACCAAGGCAGTTGTGCAGCTTTGGAAAGTGTAATATGCATAGTTTATAAGTATAAAGTATAGAGTACAAAGGTATTGAGTGACAGTAGATAGAACCCTTGTTCGGAATTCTATTTGTAATGTCCCCGGGTTGAAACCCGTTCGTAGAGATTAATTCATTAAATAGAACAATACTTATGCTAAATACTCTATACTTCATACTCAAATACTTTAACTACTAAAAGTTTGGCAAGCCAATATTTTGGGGAACCAATGGGCCAAACTTGCTGCAATAGTTCTCTCACATTTCTTATTGTTAAATGTTAATTGCTGATTAACA
>DASPJH010000591.1:0-3672 GCA_035628715.1 Bacteroidia bacterium | reverse complement strand
ACCAAACAGCCGCCTGCCCTGCCCTATCAAAGTACTTGTGCTTTTCCACCAGGTGGGCTATCCCAAGTAAGTTGCCGGTACTCATTAAACCTGTAGTAAACATTGCTTTCCTGCCCGGCCCGCCATCGCTTTTTTGGATACACATAGCATTGATATACTTCTTTTGGGTTTTACCGGAGTTAAAGGAAAACATCTCCCCTTCCGTAACCATCATGGTTTGGATGGAGGTGTCGCCGGGCTCCAGTTGCTGGCCTGCCTCCAGTTTCACATTAAATTTTTGAGCGGTAAGATTGGTCAGTTTCATTTGCAGGCATTTGCCATAATGCCCGCCGCTTTCCGGGCCGGCACTGTCAGCGCCTTGTATTTCAGCCTTAATTAATTTTTTCTTCAGCGCATCGCTTAATGTGTAGGTAGGATTTCCTGCATTTGCAAATACACCGGCAAATAACAATACAGCCAGCATCAGCCCCTTGTTTAAACCTTTCATAAACGTGATTAATTAGTGGAGTAGAGGTAGTTGCATAGTGTATGTGGTAAACGATAAAACAATCGGTTTACGTATCTATACGCCGGGAACGGAAAAGGTAAACGGGAAATAAGTATAAAGTAAGAGTATTGAGTACAAAGTATTGAGTACGTTATACTCAATACTTTGTACTACTTAGCCTATTGCTCGAAATTGCTTTCAAATGGCTGTTATAGGTTATAATGAACCAGATTTTAACTCCTCGGTTTCAACCTACTACTGTTCGAAACATTCGTCAATACAAAATATTCCATATCCTACCCCCCCCCGGCTAAAGCCACGGGTTACTGAATGGTAGCGGGAAAATAATCGCAACTTTTCCCGTAATCTAATGAATATGGGACGGCTGATCTGATATTTTCTACAAATAACGGATACTGACGTACACTTATTCAGTAACCCGTTGCTTTAGCTGCGGGGTAAATGGATTGCTCACCTTAAAGGAAATAAGGTTTCGAACATGGTTTCAACCCAGGTATTATAAATAGTTTCGAGCAACGGGTTATATACTCACTTCTTAGGTTTCAGCCCGCCCACATAGTTATAACTGATTTGGAAATAGTCAGCAAGTTCTAAGGTATTTTCAAACAGCTTACCGGGCACTACGGCATACTCCTTTAATACGGTTCCGTGCTGGACACAAAGTTGTGTTTTGTATGTCTCAATAAACTTTTGCAGTTCGGTTTTAGGCAATCGAAGGGCCAGGTTGCCATCCTTATCCAGGAATGAAAACATATGGCCGTTTAAAGAAGTATACGGCATGGCAGCACCCTTTCGTTCCAATCCTGGAATGGTTGCAATCAGCTTGTTGTATAAATCTGATTTTTCAGCCGGTATGGTAGAAGTTGCCTTTTTTGCCATGCCGGAAAATAGCAAGATTGACACATAAGTAAAAGTACTTTATACCAGATACCATTATACTTTATACTCCTAACTCATATATTCGCACTTTCGTATTGGATAATGGACGATAAAGACGACAAGAAGATAGCCGACCGGGTAAACTCTTTTGCTGAATCGCAAACACTGGGAATGGCCAAACTGGGCCGCGAACTGGCTGCCAAAGGATTTGATGTTATCAACCTGAGCCTCGGAGAACCTGACTTTAATACCCCCGATCATATTAAACAAGCCGCTAAACAAGCCATTGATGATAATTATACGCATTATACGCCTGTGGCAGGCTATATGGACCTACGCGAGGCTGTAAGCGAAAAGTTCAGGCGGGAAAACAACCTTCAATATACACCCGACCAGGTGGTGGTTTCCACCGGCGCTAAGCAATCCCTGATGAATGTGGTGCTATCCCTGGTAAATCCCGGTGATGAGGTGGTAATTCCTTCTCCGTATTGGGTAAGCTATTCTTCGATGGTGGAGTTTGCCGGCGGGAAACCCGTATTGGTATATGCAGGCGTTAACCAGGATTTTAAAGTCACTCCGGCACAGCTGGAGGCCCACATTACTCCAAAAACACGGCTGATGATGTTTTCATCGCCCTGCAATCCCAGCGGTAGTGTATATAGCAAAGCTGAATTAGAGGCTATTGCGGACATGCTGGAAAAATATCCGCATGTTTATATCCTTTCCGATGAGATTTACGAGCATATAAATTACATAGGTAACCACGAAACCATTGCCGGATTTAAGAACCTCAAAAACCGTGTGATAGTGGTTAACGGCGTATCAAAAGCTTTTGCCATGACCGGCTGGCGCATCGGATACATCGGCGCACCCAGGCATATTGCTGCCGCCTGTGAAAAAATACAAGGTCAGTTTACATCAGGCACCAATGCCATTGCACAAAGGGCGGCATTAGCAGCACTTACGCAATCGCTGGCGCCAACGCTTCAAATGAAAGAAACTTTTTTGAAGCGCCGCAATCTGGCAGTGCAATTAATGAGCGAAATTCCCGGCTTAAAATGCAATGTTCCGCAGGGCGCATTTTATTTGTTCCCTGAAATCAGCGAATATTTTGGTAAATCGGATGGAAATATAACCATTAAAACCGCCACCGACCTGAGTATGTATATCCTGGAAAAGGCGCATGTAACCACAGTTACCGGCGAAGCTTTCGGCAGTGATAATAATTTAAGACTGTCGTACGCTACCTCAGACGCTAATATAAAAGAGGCTTTTGCCCGTATAAAAACTGCCTTGAGCCAATTACGATGAGTGTTGATTATAACCAGTTGTTTACTGATTTTAACCGCCTGAAAGTATTAGTTGTGGGCGATGTGATGATTGATGCCTACATACTGGGCAAAGTAGACCGGATTTCTCCCGAGGCCCCTGTTCCTGTGGTATCTGTAACTCACCGTGAGCACAGGCTGGGCGGTGCGGCTAACGTGGCGCTGAATGTAAAATCGCTGGGCGCTCATCCTTATTTGTGTGCCATTGTAGGTGACGATGAAGGCGGCAGGGAATTGAATTACCTGCTGGATAAAGAGGGAATTAATAACGAAGGAATTATCCCCTCCCCCAGCCGTATCACTACCGTTAAAACGCGGATTATTGGCAACAATGCACAAATGCTGCGGATTGACGAAGAAATCACTCAAACCATTAATTCGGAAGAAAACAAAAAATTAGTGGCGGCAGTTGAAAGCCTGCTTCCACAAATGGATGTGGTGGTGTTTGAGGATTACGATAAAGGGGTTTTGAATAAAGAAAATATTGAACAGATAATTACCCTGGCTAAAAAACACAACGTTCCTACTGTTGTTGACCCCAAAAAGCTGAATTTCACCCATTATAAAAACGCAACTCTTTTTAAACCTAATTTAAAAGAAATTAAGGACGGTTTAAAAACCGATGATAACCTTAAGGATTTTGGCAACCTGAAAAAGGCCATCGCTCAGCTAAAAGAAATACTGGATAACCCAATGGTAATGGTAACCCTAAGCGAGCTGGGCGTTATGATAACCGACCACAAACAGTTTACCCATATACCGGCGCATATACGTAATATTGCTGATGTGAGCGGCGCGGGTGATACCGTGGTGAGCGTTGCAGCGCTTTGCCTGGCGCTGGGCTGCGATATGGAAACCATTGCAGCGGTATCAAATATTGCGGGCGGGCTGGTATGCGAAAAGGTAGGCGTGGTACCGGTGGAAAAAGAGCAGTTACTGGAAGAAGTTATTAAGCTT
>DASPJH010000590.1:0-2488 GCA_035628715.1 Bacteroidia bacterium | reverse complement strand
TGTGCAAATCAACCTCTTTTGCTTACTGCGAATGTTTCGGGGGGGAATGTTTCAGGTCATACTGTTTTGTGGGCTACTGGTAACGGGCTTTTTAACTCGATATTAAACCCCGCCACTGACACCCCAAAAGTCAATACTACTTATGTTGTTAAGCTTAGCGACAACTGTAGTTCCGATGCATTTGATACGGTGGAAGTAATAGTGTTGCCGGTACCCAAAGCTGATTTTGCCGTTAACCCGTTTGAAGGCTGTCCGCCGCTGGAAGTAACATTTACCGACCTTTCCACCGGGCACGATACCTTACAGAATACCTGGAAGGTGGGAGCCAATGAAATAAAGGGTATTACACAGTACAGCCACCTGTTTGCCAATACGGGTAAGTACTCAATAGGCCTCAATGTTAGCAACTCACTGGGCTGCACGGATTTTATTCAAAAAACTAATGCGGTAACAGTGTTTGACAAGCCTACAGCTGATTTTATTGTAAAACCGGAGATTAAAGAGATTGAAGGCCCGGTATACTTTTATAACCAAAGCCAAAATGCCAGCCAGTATACCTGGGATATGGGCGACGGTAATTACTTATACAGGACTAATAAAGAGGATGTAACATACCGCTATACGGATACCGGTAACTTAACCGTCAGGCTGATTGCCCAAAATGCACAGGGTTGTTTGGATACCGGCAACCAGCTTATCAGGATATTTGATAAAATAAACTGCATAATTCCCACCGGGTTTACTCCTAATTCCGATGGGTTGAACAACCTGTTTGGCCCTGTTTGCGTTGGTGCTGCCGAATACCACCTGACAATTTACAACCGCTGGGGGCAGGTGCTGTTTGATTGTGAAAACTGCCTTTGGGACGGTACTTACGACGGAATTCCCGTGCTTCCCGGAATTTATATGTACAAGCTGAATATAACCGGCGAAGCCAGGAAGAAGGCCACCACCTTTGGAACAGTGCAGGTGATCAGGTAAACTGAAAGAGTCTTAAACCAATCAAGAATGACTGGATAAATAAGAATAGAACCGTTAGCGGCTCCTGTTTAAATCCCAGGCGAGGAAAAGTTGCTCGATCAGGCGGTTTTCGCCGGCTGTCATTTGTTTATCGGCCATTACCACTTTCATGGCAAACTCTACAATTTTATTGCGCTCTTCTTCGGTAGAAAGGGAATAAAAATGTGATATGATTTCCTCAAAATGCATTTCGTGCTCAGAAGGCGGAAGGGCCGTAAGGAAGGCCTGCTCTTTGATAAGGTCCATTTCCTCGTCAAAGTTGTTCTCAATAAAATCAAGGATGATCTTTTTCTCCTTGTTATCCGATGATCCATCCGAACGAGACAATAGCACAAGCAGGTGAAAGGCCGTCTCGCACTTATTCAGTTTCGCTATAAAATGTGTGCTCATTTCTGCATCAAATCTAAGAAAAATTAGAATTTATCCCAGCTTTTCAGGGGCTGGTAGAAAATATAACCGTTTTCTACCTTCAAAGGGCTTTCAAAGTTGTTTTCATACAGCTGCCCTGTTCCCAGTCCCTGTGGAATAGTAACGGGATACAGCGAAGTAAATTGTGCAATAGCATTTAGTCCCACGTTGCTTTCCAGCGCGCTGGTAATCCACCAGCCGGCGTTGTGCTTGCCTGCCAGCAGTATCCACCGCTGCGAAATTTCAAATCCGCCCAGCAAACCTGGCTTCAGGATGATATAAGGCGGCCTGATGGTTTTCATCAGCCGTTCGGCATCATTGCTGCTCACGCCTATCAGCTCTTCATCCAGCGCCACCGGTATCTTTGACTTTGCGCACACCTCTGCCATCGTATCCCACTGCCCCTGCCTGATGGGTTGCTCAATGGAATGGATTTCGAACCGCTTCAGCTCATTCAGATGTTCCATTACCGTATCCGGGGAAAAGGCCCCGTTGGCATCCAGGCGTATTTCCACCTTAAAAGCGCTGTGCTTTTTGCGCAGGGCTTCCAGCATGCGGCATTCTTCATCAAAGTCAATAGCGCCTACTTTAAACTTAACACATGTATAACCTGCTGCAATTTTATCCTCAGCCTGCTTAAGCATATCTTCTTTAGGAGCCATCCAAACCAGCCCGTTAATAGGCAGCTTTAATTCCGAAGTATAAAAAGGGGTGTCAAAAATCTTTTTTTTGCCGCCGTTTTCAAGGTCCAGCAAAGCCGTTTCCAGTCCAAACCGTATGCTCGGCCATTGCTCCAGTCCCAGCTCTTTCGGGTGGAAGCCTTCATTTAGCAATCCTGTCACCTTGTTCAGTTGGTCTTCAAACCCCTCTACATCATCTATGCTCAACCCGGATAAAGGACCGCACTCGCCAATACCTTTTACAGCAGGGTTGGCTTCGTAGCCCAGGTGCAGCAGCCATACCGTTTTGTCAGCCAGTGTATTGCGGGATGTACGGGCGGGTGTTTTAAACCTCAGGGTGTGCCGGGTAACAGACGCGGTAAATCTCATTTTACAAAAAA
>DASPJH010000589.1:0-5961 GCA_035628715.1 Bacteroidia bacterium | reverse complement strand
GGCGGTGTTGAACCCCTGCCTGAAGGCCTGTTTTACCTGATGCTGATTGGTGAACTGCCCTCGGAAGAAGACGTTAAGGCTATTTCTGCGGACTGGGCTGAACGTTCGAAAAACATTCCTGCACACGTTTTTAAAACTATTGACGCACTGCCTGTTACTACCCACCCAATGACCATGCTTACCGTTGGTATAATGGCTATGCAAACCGAAAGCGAGTTTGCCCGCAATTATGCCGAAGGTATGAATAAAAAGGATTACTGGAAGTATACTTACGAGGACGCTATGAACCTGATAGCCCGCCTGCCCCGCGTGGCTGCTTATATTTACCGCCGCACCTACAAAAACAACGAGCACATTGAACCGGATTACTCGCTGGATTGGGGCGCCAACTTTGCAAAAATGCTGGGACTTGGCGACAGTAAGGCTGTGAAAGCGCTGTTGCGCCTGTACCTTACTATCCATGCCGACCATGAAGGCGGAAACGTATCGGCACATACCACTCACCTGGTGGGCTCTGCACTGAGCGACTCATACCTTTCACTGGCTGCTGCCATGAACGGTTTGGCCGGCCCGCTGCACGGACTTGCCAACCAGGAGGTAATTAAATGGATTTTTGAACTGGTGGATGACCTGGGCACTACTAAACCAACCAAACAGCAAATTGCTGATTACGTGAACAAAACCCTGAAAGAAGGTAAAGTAGTTCCCGGATACGGACACGCTGTGCTGCGCAAAACCGACCCCCGCTTTACTGCCCAGCAGGAGTTTGCCAAGCGCAACAATATTGATGATGATATTGTAAACATTGTATGGAACGTGTATGAAACCGTTCCTCCGATACTGGAAAGCCTGGGCAAGGTGAAAAACCCCTGGCCTAACGTGGATGCACATAGCGGTGCTTTGCTGGTACACTTTGGCATGAAGGAATATGATTTTTACACCGTATTGTTTGGTGTATCGCGTGCTTTGGGCGTTTTGGCCCAGCTGATATGGGACCGTGCCCTTGGCCACCCCATCGAGCGCCCCAAATCGGTAACTACTGAGTGGGTGAAGAAGAAAATTAACGCTCCCCAGTCTAAAGCCTGATTGCTGACTAAGGTTCTCTGATTAATAAGATTAAAGCCCCGCCAAGGGGCTTTTTTTATGTGTACGAGCAGATGTTGAGGACTGGACAGGGGAGAAGGGATTCCTCATGATATAGTAATGCAGAAGTTTTCGAAATGGGGAAAGAAACAGTCTGGTCTCCGCGTTCTGTGCGTACTTTTTCTGTGGTAATCCACCCGCGGCAAATTATTATTTTTTTTAATGGGTAATAATAACCCCTACCGCAGCAAATGCAGATTGCCTTTATAGGTGCGCACTTTGGTATCGGTGCCCATTATGCGTATCTGGTATACATATATACCGTCCGGGGCCATTTTGCCATCGTGGGTGCCGTCCCAGCCCGTTTCGGGGTCTTTTGAGTAAAACATGCGCTGGCCCCAGCGGTCAAATACCTGTAATTCAAACTCCCTGTAAAAATAAGAACCTTCTATGCGGAATACAGGGTTATTAATATCCTTGTTGGGCGAAAATGCATTGGGTATATATATATCAATATCGGGCACTACAATAATTACGGTATCGTATGAAGAGAAGCAACCGTCGCTGTTGGAAACGGAAAGCTGCACCTTATACAAACCTGTATCCCTGAAAATAAACCGGGGATTTTGCACACGGCTCACCTCTCCCCTGTCAAAATTCCAGAAGTAATTAACCGCGCCGGATGATAAATCGGTAAAATCATAAATGGTTTCGTTTCCGCGCTGTTCTATAAGCTCGGTTGTAAAATAAGAGGATGGCGCAGGCTTTACATTCAGGGCACTGTCTATCCATATTGTATCCGGGCAGCCTAAATCGGTAATGCCAATCAGCGAAACGTTGTAATAGCCAAATGTGGGGTATTTATGAATGGGGTGCTTAATGGCTGAGGTATCCCCGTCGCCCAAATCCCACCGCCAGGTAACAATCCGCCCGCTGGATACCTTGGATGAGTTGAAAAACCGTGCAGAATCAGAGCCGCATACATCGTTCACTTCAAAGCTCAGTGCCGGCGAAGGATAGATGGTAAAATTGCGCATAACACTGTCGCGGCAGCCGTAGTCGCTCACGGCCAGCAGGGTCAGCTGGTAAATACCCGAACCCGGAAAGGTTTTTGGCGGAGGCTGAACAACATTGTCCTGGTCGCCGTTACTGTATTTCCAGGTATAGGTTACTGTACCTGACGGTATGGAAGAACTATTTATAAGGTTGAACACATGGTTTTTGTAGCACTGTGTATCTACCGACGGCAGTAAGTCCATAGCCGTTTGGGGCGCCACAATAAATTGCCTGGAAACCGAATCGGAGCACAGGCTGTCGGTTACCGCCAAAAGCTCCACTGCAAAAGTGCCGTGGTTATCAAATACTTTATTTACAGATATACTATGGCTCCACAAGGTATCATCCAGCAGCCAGGTAAATTCTTTTATTTTTCCTTCAGTAAGGGTGGTATTGTTAAAAAAGTCAAAGTTATTACCCCGTATGCACTGCAGGCTGTCATTAATGGTAAACTTCACATCCGGCTTGGGGTTAATGTATATACCCCTGCTGGTGCTATCTTTACAGCCGTTTGGCAGGGTGGCATACAGCCAAACCTGGTAGGCGCCTTCTTTTTTATAGGTATGCACCACGTTTTTGCTGGCATACTGGCCGCTGTCGCCCGTTTTCCAGGTATATGTGGTAAGGCTCTGTCCGAAATCAAATGTTTGATTAATAAAGAGGGAAGGACTTTGGGTGCACCTTTTTGTATAGGTAAAACCGGGTTTTGGAGTAGGCTTTATAACCACAGGTTTTATAATACTGTCGGGGCAGCCGCTGGGCGTGGTTACTTTCAGTTTAATGGTATAAACCCCCGTATCGGCGTAAATCCTTTGTAAGTCCAGGGCTGATGAGGTATAGCCGTCGCCCATATTCCAAACGTTTTGCAGGGGCGCTGAAAAGGCTGACAGGTTGGTAACCTTAATGGTATCCTTTAAGCAAACGCTGCTGGTGGCAACCGAAAAATCGGCTTTGGGGCTGGGCAATACCGTAAAGTGTTTTTTTATAGTATCCGTGCAGCCGTTGGCAGGTATGGCCACCAGGATAATTTCATAGGTAGTGTCTTTTGAATACGATTTGGACGGGACTGCCTGGTTTCCGTTAGTTCCGTCGCCAAAGTCCCACCAGTAGCCGGTAATGGTGCTTCCCATAACCACGCTTTGCTGAACCGGTTTAAAAAGATGGCTGTTAAAGCATTGCGGCGAAGTGACCTGGAACCCGGGAACTGCATTGGCATCTATTTTTACATTCAGGTTAAAAGAATCCGTGCAAAGGTCAGCAGTGGTTATACTCAGCCCCACCTTTACTACTCCCGGCGTACTAAAATGCCGGGTTACGGAGGTACCGTTTTTATAAATATTGGAAGTATCGCTGAAATAAAAGGCCGAAGACAATTTTTTACTGCCGTTTATGTACCGCGTAGTATCGTTAAATAAAAAATCATTGCCTTTCAGGCACTGCACACTGTCGTTTACAGTAAAGCCCACAATGGGTTTGGGCAATGTGCGCACTTTAGTGATTAATGTATCGGTATACAGGCAATCGTCCTGGTAGCTTACAATATTGGTAACGGCAAATGTGCCCTGCTGGGCAAATGTTTTTGTAATGTATTTCCCCGTTTGCGAAGTATTATCATCAAACAGCCATTTACTTTGGGCTATGCGGTCGCTGTCACCAGAGTTAAAAAGGGTTACCGTTAACGAGCCGCAGGTGATACTGGCAGTGGAAATATCGTATTTAAGAATACGGGTATTGGAAGCAGCCATGTAACCAAACCCTACTGTGCTTGCCTGGTGAATATTGGCAATAAAACCTGAATCGCAGGTAATAGTATGCGGTCCTTTGCCTATGGATACATTGGCATAGCTCCACTCAGCGCTGTTACCAAAAGTGGAAAAGTTGGCAAGGGGGATAATGGATCCGTTTAATTTAAGGTTTAAGCGGCCGGCAGTTTTTGTTACTACCTGTAACGTGGAGTTTCCGAAGGCGGCAGGCGGACCTACCACAAACCCTTTGGTTACGGTTTGCTCAACAGGCGGCGTTAGCATCATCCTGGGGAATGAGTTACCGCCACATCCCCATCCTTCGGAAAACTGGGAAACCAGTATGGGATTATTGGCAGTAACAGTATAGTCAGTTGTATAGGAAATTCCGCTTTCCACATGCACCTGGCCTTTGTTAAGCGTTACCATGGTACCGTTAAGGTATACCTGGGTTCCATTTGCATTTGAAAGAACTTTTATTGTGTAAGTGGGGTTGCCAAAACCGCCTCCCTCAAGGGGGGCCAGCAAAAATTTTTTGCCCCAGGTACTAACGTGCGGCATAATTTCGAACAGGTGGCCACAGTTAGTGCATGTTACGGGCACCTGCGAGCAACCCGAGCCGGTATACACTACCAATGGCTTGCAGCCGTTCAGCACTCTTACCCGTGTACCTGTTAAATCAAACAGGTTCAGCGCATTCAGGCGGTAGGTTTGCCCTTTATTGAGAACAACGGTGAACGGTATACCCGCAGGCTTGTTTCCGGATGTCATTACTGACGGTGTTATCTCAACCTGGGTATTATCCTGGGTAGCTACAATAATTCCTGATGATGCGCCCCCGCCAAACCCTGAGGAACCTTCAAACGTCATAAAATAATATTCAGTACCCAGGTTATTTTCAGGGTAAACCATGGTGCCGTCGTTCTGGCCGTTGGTTGGAAATGCCTGTACCTGGATATTTGATGCTGAAGTAATTTCTACAGAAAGATTATCAACCACCTCGGCAATTTTAGGTGCTGAAGCCGCTATAGGCACGTTGACATTCTGAGCCACATTGGCGGTTAAATTTACGGTTTGATTGTACCCCTTGGCAGCATTAGACAGTGTAACGGTGGCATTCACTTTTGAATACAGCGTTACCATATGGGTGGTACCAAAAATACTGGCAGGCTCAACTATAGAAACAAAAAATTTCTTTCCCTCCAGCGAATTTAACTGAGCAGCAGCACGCTCCGTGTAAAAGCCTGTGAATAATGAAAAAAATAATATGTGTAAAACTACTTTGTAAAAGTGTTTCATCCAAAAGCGCTAAGGTGGGAGTAACATACAAGTATATGGAAAAGGGGCCTTTTTTCCAAAAAATTTATACCAGTACGGGAAGGGATTTTTCTAACACAGGGCTACCTTAAAAGATGCACTGTACCCTTGTATACAAATATTTTCCGGTCGGTTGAGGTAAGCCTTACCTGGTAGGTATAAACACCATCGGGTGCAGGCCGGTCTTTATAGTTTCCTTTCCAGCCAAAATCAGGATTGTTTGAATAAAAAACCAATTCGCCCCAACGATTGTAAACAAACATCTCAAATTCGGTATAAAAATAATTCCCTGAAATTTTAAACTCCTGGTTCAGGGGGTCTTCGTTGGGGGTAAATGCGTTGGGTATGTAAAAATCATTTTCAGGAAGCAAATGAATAGTAAGGTCATACCTGTTAAAACAATGAAATTCATTAAACGCTGAAAGACTTATGGTGTATTTACCCGTATCATTAAATATTTCAACCGGGCTTATGGTAGTGCTGAAATTGCCGTTTCCAAAGGTCCAGTACAGTTCCGTTGCACCTACAGACAGGTTTTTAAAACTGGCAGTAACCCGGTTGCTGTTTACTTCATAACTATCCATTATAAAATTGGCTACCGGCCCGGGAATTACATGTATGGCTGAGTCTCTCACCAGGGTATCGCTGCAACCGTCAGTAGATATACCGGTAAGGGTTACTTTATAATATCCCGGTTTTGTGTATAAATGAAAAGGCTCTTTTTTATCAGATATGTTTCCATCTCCAAAATCCCACAACCACT
>DASPJH010000588.1:0-3910 GCA_035628715.1 Bacteroidia bacterium | reverse complement strand
CAGGGTGCTGGTAAATGAAGACGGCAATGCCTACCGCATGGTGGGCACCCTGCAGGATGTAACCGAGCGGCAGAACCTGTTTGACCGGCTTAAGCAAAACAAAGAGCTGTACAAGCAGGCGCAGGCCCTTACCCATATTGGTAACTGGACCTGGGACATTGCCACCAATGCAATAACCTGGAGCGATGAGCTTTACCGGATTTACGGGCTTAAGCCCCAATCGGAAACGGTGCATTTTGAGCGGTTTATTGAGCTGGTACATCCTGACGACCGGGAAACTGTGGCAGCCATAGTTAAAAATTCCGTGGAAACCGGGACAAGCAACGATTTTTATCACCGCATCCTGCTGGCTGACGGTACCGAAAAAATCCTTCATGCCATAGGTGAAGTGGAACTGGATAAAAACGGCAGGGCAGTAAGAATGTTCGGCACGGGGCAGGATGTGACCACACAGAAAAAAACAGAAAAAGACCTCCAGGAAAAACAAACCTTCATCCAGAAAATTGCGGATATAACACCATCCATTATTACCGCTTACAATATTTTTACGGGTGAATATATTTTTGTTAACCAGGCCATTGAAAGCCTGCTGGGATATAACCCTACCGATGTACTTGAAAAAGGGATAGAATTCTTTTTATCCATCATCCATCCCGATGATTTAAGCCCCCTGATTGAAAAAAATGCCCGATCATTGGAAATTGCCAACCAGGTCGGTTTCCATCCGGGCGAGGAGATGATTGAGGAGTTTGAATACCGGATGCTGCACAAAAACGGAGATTACCGGTGGTTCCACACCTACGGCACCATTTTCAGCCGGAATAAAGAGGGTAAGGTTGAGGTGGTACTGAATATCTCTGTAGATGTTACCGAACAGGTGGCCTCTAACCTGCAGCTTTACCAGAAACACGATGAACTGGAAAGGAGCTATAAAGAGCTGGAATCGTTCAGTTATATCGCCAGCCACGATTTAAAGGAGCCGCTGAGGAAAATAAGAACTTTCTCAGACCGGCTGATGGAACAGGAGCCGCTTACCGACACCGGTAAGGACTACCTGAAGCGCATGGTTAATTCGGCATCGCACATGCAACAGCTGATAGACGCACTGCTGGATTACTCAAGAACCAATCTGAAAGTACGTGATTTTGAAAAAGTAGACCTGAATGACCTGGTGGAACAGCTTAAACTGGAGCTTTTGCCACAGCTGGAAGAAAAAAATGCGGTTATCACCGTCCACCCTCTTCCTATTATAAGAGGAGTGCAGCTGCAACTGCACCAGGTATTTACCAATATTATAAGCAATGCGTTAAAATACAGCCGTGCGGGTGTGCCGCCACAAATTACTATATCCTCCACTGTTGAGTCTACAAAAAACATTTATCCAAATTCGGCATTTACACATTTTCACCGCATTACCATCAGCGATAACGGTATCGGGTTTGAGCCCCGGTATTCAGAGCAGATTTTTGAGCTGTTCCAGCGCCTGCACGCCAAGCACGAGTATAGTGGCACCGGCATCGGCCTTGCCATCTGCAAAAAAATAATTCTTAATCACCACGGACTTATAAAAGCCACCGGCGTTGCGGGCGAAGGTGCTACCTTCACTATTTACCTTCCGGTAGATGGTGCTGTTAAATCATAAAAAAAGCGCTGAATAATATATCCAGCGCTTATATAATAAAATAACTACTATTTTTAAACGGTAACGGTATTTACCGGCTGCAACCCCACAAACTTAGTATCTTTACTAAAAGCCAGCAGGGGAAGAAAAATAAAGGGTAGTATAATTATTCCAAAAGTATAACCTTCAGATTTTCCAAAGCTTTTAACAAAAAGGTTCAGTGTCCAGATTCCTAAAATTATGTTTACAAGAGGTATAAACATCAAAAGAATCCAGTACCAGGGCTTACCTGCAATTTCAATCATAACCATTTGGTTGTAAATAGGAATAATTGAGGCCCAACCAGGTTTACCGGCCTTTTCATACAGGGTCCAGATACTTGCTATACACACAATAATAACAATTGCGTACAGCACCACTCCAAAAATCATTGCTCCTTCCATATTTTTTTTAATTTTAGTTTAATACAAGTAATAAACAATTTCTTAAAAACAAGGAGGAGTTCTTAACAGCGCCTGTCCATTAAAACTCTATGAAACAGCCAGTAATAAACACCAGTAAAAATTAGCCGTTGCTATTGTCCTGCAATTCCATTTTAATGTTGGAACGTTCATATAACCCTTTTTCCAGCGGCACTTCCACAAAACCATATTTCCGGTAAATCGAAATGGCAGTTTCCAAAACGGTGTTCGAATACAGCAGTATCTTCCTGGCCCCCATATCCTTTCCCGCTTTTAGGGCCGCTTCAAACAGCATTTTACCTGCCCCCAGTCCCTGGTAAGCCTCATCCACAGCCATTTTAGTAAGCTCCACCTCACCGTTTCCGGCCGGTTTTAATGCTATGGTGCCTATAATGGTTCCCTCGTGCGCTGCAAACAATATCCTTCCGCCCTTGTTCAAAATAGCCTCCTTCGGGCTGCCCAGCACATACTCGTCCACCGGTTCTTTATAAAAGTACTTCTCCAGCCAGGCTTTGTTCAGCTTCTCAAAATACGGCTGCAGGTCAGCTGGTAATCAATAATTTTCATTTAAATACTTTTTAATTACTTCACCGTTTCCACCTTGGCCACCCATCCCCCGGCCATAAAGTTTTTAATCCCTTCCGGAAAAAGCAGGTCGCTTAATACTGCGGCCCCCACGCTTATGCCCGCGGTAATACCCAGGCGCTGCCAAATATCCAGCCCCGGGTTATTAAATAAAATCAGGGGAACAGCAATTATAACCGCCGTAAGGGTAACTACCTCGGTAACACTTTTAAACAGCTCCCTGTATTTGCCAAATTTCCTGAAACCGATAATATCATTCACCCGCACGCTCCAGTTGTTATCAAACCGTATAAGCGAATCGGTAATCAGGTTCACTTTTCCATAAATGGTTTGTATTTGCCCCAGGTATCCGCGGTAGCTCACTTTTAAAAAATCAAACTCTTTTACTACCACAATTTTCCCCGTATGGGTATTGGTAAACACCAGTTTTTGCTGGGCATAGGTAGTAACAGCAAGCGTTAGTAAAAATGTGAGCAATAAATATTTCATCGTTTTTGTTCAAAATTGTATCTATGCAAAAAAGCACATTTTTGCACACAAAAAATAAGGGGATGAAACAAAATGAAACTGGAAGACGCAATTCAGCAGAAGAATTTCGAGAATGAATACATTAAGCTGGTACTAAATATAATGTATACCGGCAACTGGCTGCACCTGCTGCAAACGCGCAGGCTGAAAAAATACGGCCTGAGCCACCAGCAATTTAACGTGTTGCGCATTTTGCGCGGGCAACACCCAAAAGCAGCATCGGTGGGACTGGTACTGAGCCGTATGCTGGAACCTTCATCCAACATTACAAGACTGGTGGATAAGCTGGAACAAAAGGGGCTGGTGAGCCGGTATGAAAATAAAGAAAACCGCAGGATGCAGGACTTAAAAATTACCAAAGAGGGGCTTGACCTGCTGAAAAAAATCGGCCACGAAATGGAAAACTTTAAACCTGAGCTGGCAGATATTTCTGAAAAAGAGGCCGAACTGGCCAACGATGTGCTGGACAGGCTGAGGGTGGATTTGGCAAAGAAAGGATAGTGATAAGAGATTACTATGCCCCGTGGTTAAAACCAGCGGGTTGCTGAACGGATTTGGAGAACGGGATGAATACTCATTTCAGTAACCCCGGAGCTTTAGGCCGGGGGTGTATGTATATATGCTATGAGAAGTACTCTCATAGCTGATACGCATCGTGTTTTTAAGCCGTTTTATGCGTATATTTGCACCCCAAAAAAATGTCCGCTAAACCGTA
>DASPJH010000587.1:0-16330 GCA_035628715.1 Bacteroidia bacterium | reverse complement strand
CGGCGGTGCGATAGGTAACCGCCTCAAACCGTGATAGTAGCAGCTTCCATTTCAGCGCCTCAATGCCCCAGTTGGCAAACAAAAGCACAAAGACAAGCCAAAACAAGGGTTTTTCCAGTAAATTAAGCAGGCCTGCGGCCTGGAAACCCTTCCAGCTTTTATCAATTATCAGCTCTTTATACAACACACACAAGCTAACCGCCAGCACGGCAATTTTCACCGCCGTAAGCCAGTTCTTTTTAAACCACTGCACCAAGGTTTTCAATCCGTATACCTATTTTTGTACAAACTAATGGCGACCACAGAGCAGGACGAATTTGATAAAATTATCCTGGGTATAGACCCCGGCACAAATATAATGGGATATGGTTTGCTGGGATGCCTCGGTAAAAAATACCAGATTATAAGTGTAGGAGCTATTGATTTAAGCAAGTTTGACGGCCACCCGGCCAAGCTTAAAAAAATATTTGAGCGCACCCTTTACCTGGCCGATACCTACAAGCCCGATGAACTGGCCATTGAAGCCCCGTTTTATGGTAAAAACATCCAGAGTATGCTGAAATTGGGACGGGCGCAGGGAGTAGCAATGGCAGCAGCGCTTCAGAGAGAAATTCCAATTTTTGAATATGCACCCCGGAAAACTAAACAGTCTATAACCGGCAGCGGAAATGCCAGTAAAGAGCAGGTAGCAGCCATGCTGCAAACCCTGCTGAAATTTGAAGAAATGCCCAAACACCTTGATGCAACCGATGGACTGGCGGTAGCGGTTTGTCATTATTTTCAGAATAATTCACTGAAAGGTAAAGGCGCAAAGTCTGGTAGTTGGGAGAGTTTTGTGAAGAATAATCCCGGGCGGGTTAAATAGTATAACAGGTAATAGTTTAAGCAACTATGAAAATTCTACCATTAGAATTAAAAGATTTAGAAGAAATTAAAAGGCTACAGCCTGAGGACTGGTATGACATTACCCCTTTTGTTGAATATTATACAAAAGCACCTTTCAGTAATGTGGTGAAAGTTGTTGAAGGCGGCAAAATTGCAGGCACGGGTACAGTAATTTATCACTATGATACCGTGTGGCTGGCGCTGATTATTGTGCACCCTGAATTTCGGAACCGGGGACTTGGCAGGCACATTACAGAATATTTAATAAAAAGCCTTGACGGTAGCAGGTACAAAACCATTTACCTGGTGGCAACCCCCATGGGTGAGCCTATCTATACCAAGCTGGGCTTTGAAATTGAAAACGAGCAGTTATTTTTTAAAGGGGATATAATTAATAATTCGATAATTGAAAATATTTATCCTTATGAAGAAAAATACAAAAGCTCGCTGCTTGAACTGGATTGTATAACCTATGGTGAAAACCGGGAGGCAAGACTGGCTGAGCACTTACCTGCAGGGCAATTGTACATCAGGAACAATACATTGGAAGGATTTTATTTACCCGATTTAGGTGAAGGACTGATTGTTGCAGCTAACAGCACTGCCGGAACTGAGCTGATGAAAGAGCGGCTGAAAACAAAGCCATTTGCCGTTACTACCGTAGAAAATAAGCCGGCTGTGGAATTTCTTCTGAATAATAACTTTACTAATTTCAGGAATGCCAGGCGCATGAGGTTAGGTGAAGCACGCTCCTGGAAACCGGACAATATATACAACCGTGTGAACGGGCAGCTTGGGTAACTATATTTTATTTATTTTTGAACCGGATGCAGGATATTTTAATAATTAATATAAAAACTCTTTACGGTATTCTTCCAAAAGAAACCCGTATAAAAAAAGGGCCTGAAATGGCGGACTTTGCTGGTATAAACAATGCCTGGTTGCTGGTGGAAAATGGATTGATTTCAGCTTTTGGTAAAATGGAGGATATTAATTTTGTAAATCAGCAAATCAATAAATCAGTAAATAAAATTGATGCTACCGGCAAATTGATTCTGCCGTCGTTTGTTGACAGTCATACACACCTGGTGTTTGCCCGCTCAAGGGAAGAAGAATTTGTATTAAAAATAAAAGGAGCGACCTACGAGGAGATAGCCGCGGCAGGAGGTGGGATATTAAATTCAGCACGGCGGCTGCAACAGGCCACAGAAGATGAGCTGTTTGAAAGCGCCTCGCACCGTTTGCAGGAGTTAATACGCAAGGGCACAGGGGCCATTGAAATTAAAAGCGGCTACGGTCTTACCGTTGCTGACGAAATTAAAATGTTGCGGGTGGTTAAAAGGTTAAAAGAGAAAGCCTCAATACCCATAAAAGCTACCTTTCTAGGGGCACATACTTATCCTGCTGAGTACAAACAAAACCACGAAGGGTATTTGCATTTAATTTTAGATGAAATGCTGCCCAATATAGCTGCTGAAGGTCTTGCTGATTATATAGATGTTTTTTGCGAAGCCGGATTTTTCAGCCCGGAAGAAACGACAAGAATATTAGAGGCAGGAGTCAAATACGGCCTGAAAGCCAAAATACACGGCAATCAACTGGGCCGCAACGGGGGGGTGCAGGTAGCAGTGGCGCACAATGCCATTAGTGTAGACCACTTGGAGCATACCGGTGATGAAGAAATAGAATTGCTGAAAAACAGTGCCACACTACCGGTAGGCCTGCCGGGATGCTCATTTTATCTGGGGCTGCCCTACACACCTGCAAAAAAATTAATTAATGCCGGCTTGCCGGTAGTATTAGCCAGTGATCTCAACCCGGGCAGTTCGCCTGCGGGAGATATGCGGTTTATTACTGCGCTGGGGTGTATACAGATGAAGTTAACACCCGAAGAGTCTTTTAACGCCACTACTATTAACGGTGCAGCTGCTTTGGAGTTATCCGGTGATGTTGGAAGTATAACCATTGGTAAAAAAGCCAATTTTATTTTAACCAGACAAATTCCTTCATTGGCATGGATACCCTATGCCCATCAAAGTGAATGGATTGATAGTGTATTTATAAACGGAGAGGTATTTAAATAATGAAAAACAACCTGCTTATTTTATTTTTTTTAGTTTCATTTTCCTGCTTTTCCCAAACCGTTAAAGTGGAACGCGTGATTGACGGCGATACTTACGTAATTGAAACCGGTGAAAAAATACGTATGATTGGCATCAACGCTCCTGAAATGAGTACTGAGTTTGGCGATGACGCCAAAGCCCACCTGGAGAAACTAATTGAGGGAAAGGAAGTAATGCTGGTAGAGGATTTAAAGGCTGGTAAAAAAGATAAGTACAAACGGTTATTGCGTTATACCATTGTAAATGGCGAAGATATTAACCAGCGTATGGTGTGTGATGGATTTGCGGTGGCTTACACCCGTTTTAAATTTACCAAAAAACAATCGTATAAAGATTGCCAGGAAGTAGCTGAGCTGGCCAGCCTTGGTATGTGGGGCATAGAGGAAGCTGAAACGCCGGCTGCCTCGACTAATGTAGGAGAGGATACTATAACCATGCCGAAGAGTTATTTTTATGGGGGAGTGGGAACTATAGCGGTGTTGTTGGGGTTATTGCTTTTTAAAAGACGTAAATAGTTATTTTACAGATATAGCTTTTATATTTCTTAGTATATCAACAAAAATATCTGTATTGTAATTTTTAATCATACCGGGATCCGGAATATATCTATAAGGCCCGTATTAAAAAGCCTCCACTGGTCAGCCAGTATAAAATCTGAAGTGCCCATTTTCTGGTGTAAACCATACTGCAGTTTTAAAACAAACCATAATAAATAGGTTAATCCAACTGATTTTGCCAAACGGTTATACTCTTCTACAAATTCACCTTGTTTTTGGGAAGACATTGTTGATAGCTAATTTTTAACTAAATACGATAGGTTGTCTTTAATATTGTTCGGTATATTTAATGTGTTTTCCATTATCCAAAGAAATGGAAATTTAATAATATTGCAAATATTTTTTTAAAATGTTATGTTTTGCAGTGCAGTCTTAATTCTCTATTATTGTTCCGTTTAGTGATAAACAATTTGCCCTTTTGGGTAGTTTTACTCATATAAATTTTGTGCTGAATGACCTTATCGAAAAAAGAACTTAAGCCCCTTGTTTTACAAATATTTAAGGAAAACCCTACCCGGCTGATGAATTACAGGCAGGTTGCGGCCCGGCTGGGAATGGAAAAAGCCAGCAAAAACCTGATACAGCTGCTGGAAGAGTTGAAAAGGGAAGAAAAGCTGGGTGAAATAGACCATGGCAAATACCACTTTATCCACCAGATAAATAAGTTAGAGGGATATATTGAAGTTACACAACGGGGTTCGGCATACCTGCTAAGCGAAATGGAAGGGGAGGAGGATGTTTTTATTTCTACTGCCGACCTCAACAAGGCCCTTAACGGCGATAGGGTGTCCGTTACTTTGTACGCCCGCAAGCGCAATAAAAAACCTGAAGGCTATGTAACTGAAATACTCCAGCGCTCAAAAACCGATTTTGTAGGCACTGTACAGCGCAATAAAAACTTTGCTTTCCTTATCCCGGATGACAAGCGTATGTACGTGGATATTTTTATTCCTAACGACCAGTTGGGCGGAGTAGAGGACGGCCAGAAAGCCATTGCACGCCTTACCGATTGGCCGGAAGATGCTAAAAATCCGTTTGGAAAAATCGTAAACGTACTGGGTGAGCCGGGCGAAAACGATACAGAAATGCACGCTATTGTGGCAGAGTTTGGTTTTCCGGTAGAATTTCCACAGGACGTGCTGAAAGAAGCAGAAAAAATAAAGACCACGATTACCAAAGCTGATATAAAAGGCAGAGCCGATTACAGGGATATATTAACTTTTACCATTGACCCTGTAGATGCTAAGGATTTTGATGATGCTATTTCATTCCAGAAAATGGAAAACGGGCATTACGAAATAGGAGTGCATATTGCCGATGTATCGCATTACGTGCGCCCGGGTACCCGGCTGGATGATGATGCCATGACCCGGGGAACATCCGTTTACCTCGTGGACCGAACCATACCTATGCTGCCGGAAAAACTGAGCAACGGGGTGTGCTCATTGCGCCCCAATGAAGACAAACTCACATTTTCTGCCATTTTTGAAATGAATAATAAAGGGCAGATCATTAACCACTGGTTAGGTAAAACCGTTATTCATTCGCAGCGCAGGTTTAGTTATGAGGAAGCCCAGGAGCGCATTGAAACCGGGGAAGGCGATTTGGCAGAAGAACTTATAATTCTGAATGATATAGCCATTAAACTGAAAGAAGAACGTTTCAGGCATGGTGCCATTAATTTTGAAACCGAAGAAGTAAAATTCAAACTGGACGAAAAAGGTAGGCCGCTGGGGGTTTATAAGAAAATCCGCAAGGATGCTCATAAACTTGTAGAAGAGTACATGCTGCTGGCTAACCGTAAGGTGGCCGAGTTTGCTTATAAATACAAAGCTGCCAAGCAAAAAGAGAAAAACGTTTTTGTGTATCGTGTGCACGACAGCCCGGATGAAAAAAAGCTCCAGGACTTCTCAATATTTGCCAGGCGTTTTGGCTACCATCTGAAAATGGACTCGCAAAAAGCCATCACCAAATCATTTAATGAATTGGTATCTGCGACGGAAGGAAAACCAGAATCGGGAATATTGCAAAGTATGGCTATCCGTACCATGGCCAAGGCCATTTATACCACGCAGAAAACGGGTCATTACGGCTTGGCTTTTGATTTTTACAGCCATTTTACCAGTCCCATTCGCCGCTATCCCGATTTGATGGCGCACCGCCTTCTGGAAAAATATTTGGGCGGGGGGGTAGAGCCGCCTAATGCCGAATGGGAAAAACGCTGCAAACATAGCAGTATGATGGAGCAAAAGGCTGCCGATGCTGAGCGGGCCTCAGTAAAATACAAACAGGCTGAATACCTGCAGGATGCTGTAGGAAGGGTATTCGACGGAATTATTTCGGGCGTTACCGAATGGGGTATTTACGTTGAAATTATTGAGAATAAATGCGAGGGCATGATACGCCTGAACACCCTGTTTGATGATTTTTATGAATTTATTGAAAAAGAGCAGGCAATTATTGGCAAACGGCGCAAAAAGAAATATCGCCTGGGCGACCCGGTGCAGGTTAAGGTGAAGAAAACCGACCCCATAAAACGGCAGATTGATTTTATAATGATTAGTTAATATCCAACCCCTGTTGTCATCCGGTAGGGAACTTCTCCCGGCCTGGAAAGCTGTTCCAATTTATTCACGATGTAAGAAGATTCCTGGGGAATGACAGTGCAGTGTTTACTTCAAACTCTTTTTTACCTTTGCCCTATGAACATTAGGGAAATTCTTAAAAAACCTATTGTAAAAGGTCGGGAGGTGTTTATTGCTCCCAACGCTACTGTTATAGGCAATGTTACCTTGGGTGATGAGTGCTCCATCTGGTTTGGTGCAGTGCTTCGGGGCGATGGCGATACCATTACCGTAGGCCATCGCACCAATATTCAGGATAATGCCGTGGTGCATGTAGATCCGGGCGAACCAGCCAACATTGGCAACGATTGTATTATAGGTCATTTAGCGCTGGTGCACGGGGCCACCATTGGTAATAATGTATTGGTAGGCATGCACAGCACGGTGATGAACGGGGCTAAAGTGGGTGATTTTTGCATCATCGGCGCTAATGCGATGGTGCCCGCAGGTATGCAAATTCCACCGTACAGCCTGGTTTTGGGGACGCCTGCTAAAGTGGTGAAGCAACTTACACCTGAACAGGTGGAAAAGGTGAAACAGAACGCTGAGGTTTACGTGAAACTGAGTAAGGAATATCTGGAAGTTTTTGACTAAAATATTTACTGATTAATTGATTTACAGATTTACTGTCTTCGAAATCTGTAAATCAGTAAATTGACAAATCTGTAAATGAAACTAAACACCAATACCTACGAAACCGAAATGCAGGTGAGGCCTGACGATATTGATATGTTCAGGCATGTGCACAGCGCCCGGTACATTGATTACGTGCTGGCTGCCCGGTACGACCAAATGGCACGCTGCTACGGCATGGCTATGGAAGAGTTTTTGGAAAACGGTTTCGGGTGGGTAATAGCTTCTTCGTTTGTTGAGTATAAGCGTCCGTTAGTATTAGGTGAGTATTTTATTGTGAACACAAGGCTGGTAGAATTTGAAAAACACACCGCTAAGGTAGAATTTGAAATTTTTAAAAAAGAGGGCCGCAAACTATGCTGCAATGGGTATTTTAATTATACTATGATAGATATGGCCACTGGTCGGGCTAAACAGTTGCCCGGTTGGATTTTGGAACGTTATTCTTTGCCTGAATGAATTATTTTGTAATACAGTGCTACGGTAAAGAGCGCATACTGCGCGAGGCAAAGTTTTGCGTACTCTCGCTGTTGAAATTTATTAAAGGCGATAATAATTATAAAATAATCCTGTATACCGATAACAGGGATTTTTTTAAAGATATAAATGAATATGTTTCTTTTGAGCAGCTGACTGCTGAAATGGTGCATGCGTGGAAGGGACGGCACAACTTTGTGCACCGCGTAAAAATTAAAATGCTGCTGGATTTTGCGGGTAAATATAACGGCAAATTTATTTACCTGGACAGCGACACGTGGTTTACCGCCTCACCTGAAAAATTATTTGATTTAATTGATAATAAAAATGCACTAATGCACCTGTCCGAGGCCCGCCTGGATAGTAAGGCCAATCCTATCATAAAAAAAATGCACCGGTTTGTTAAGAATAATACATTTAAAATTTCACACGGCAGTGAAATAAAAGTACCCGGTAATTACTTTATGTGGAATGCCGGGGTGATTGGTCTGGAAACCGCAGCAAAACCTACTGTTGAGAAGGTGCTGGAATTAACTGATGCCATGCTGGATGCCTACCAGAAACACGTGATGGAACAACTGGCATTCTCCTATTTTTTGCAGCATGAATTTTCTGTTCACCGCACCGATGATGTAATTGCCCATTACTGGCAATACTGCGCCCCGGCTGAGGAACCTATGAAGGAGTTGCTGATCCGTTCAGAGAACAAACCCGTTGAAGAAAGAATAGATGCTGTACACAGCTTTAACTGGAAAGACATTAAACTGCCGGAGGAGAAGAAAGGACTTAGGAAAATAATTAAAAGGATATTTGGATAGAGGCTCGGGCGCCCAGCATTGCGGTAATCGCAATCAATACACTAACTCCCCGCAATTATCGTTAACTTTGTTTTTGCTGATGTGTTTGCTTAGAAATATTACTGTGCTCCTGCTGGTGCTAACCTCGTTTGGCACCCACGCAAGCCATGTTACCGACAGCCTGAAAGCCCTGTTGGACTTTCCCTCACACGATACCAGTAAGGTTACTATTTTTAACCAGCTTACCAAGCAATATATAAACCGCTATCCCGATTCTGCTGTGAGATACGGGTTGTGGGCTTATGAGCTTGCAAAAAAAATAGAAAACATGGATAAACAGGGAATAGCAGCCAGGAATATTGGCGTTGCTTATATGAACCAGGCCGAATATGAAAAAGCGCTCGCTTACCTGCTCGAGTCGGTTCGGATATTTGAAAAGGTGGGTAACCAGCAAGGGTTGTCTCTTTCATACAATAATATAGGGTCTGTAAATTTTCATACGACGAAGTTTGAGGAGGCTCTTTCGTATTATAAAAAATCGCTGGATATAAAGCTGAGACTGGGCATGAGCAAAGAAGCCAGCAGCACATACATCAATATTGGTAATATTTTTATGAAGGAAGAGAAATACGACTCCTGTATAAAATATTACCAACTGGGGCTGGAAAATGCACGGAAAAATAACGATGATTATAACATATCTGTTTCGTTAATGAATATAGGCGAAGCCTATATTGATATAGAGAAATATAAACTGGCCCTGCAACATTATACCCGGGCGCTTGATTTTAATGAGGACAGGAAAGACCTTTACCATATCGCGAACTGTTATTTTGCAATAGGGAAAATTTATACCGGTACAGGTGCGTATAAACAATCGGAAGAGTACCTGCACAGGGCGCTGGATATAGCGCGTCCGGCAGGGTTTAAATCGCTGGAATTAAATATTCTTAAACATTTTTCGCAACTGTTTGAGAAAAAAGAAGATTACCAGCAGGCACTGCTATGGAATAAAAAATACCATGAATTAAATGACAGTATATATAGTTTTGACAACAGCAATCGTATAGATAAGCTAAAGGCCCGCTATGAAACCGAACTGAAAGACAAGCAGATTGCCGAGCTGAATAAGAATAAGGCTTTGGCGGAAGAAAAAGCGGGCAAGGAAGAGGTATACCGCAATGGAGTGATAGCAGTGGCTGTACTTATAGGAATATTATGCATTGTTTTACTGAGAAACACGCGGCTAAAACAACGCAGTAATAAAATGCTGCTGGAAAAAAACAGGGAAATAGAAATTCACCGGCTTGAAATTGAGTTGAAAAACAAAGAGCTAAACGAGTTTAACCGCCAGCTGATGAAAGAAAATATCAGCACTAAATATGAAATATTAAAAGCTAAAATAAATCCTCATTTTCTATTTAACTCGTTAAGTACGCTTTCAACCCTGATAATACAAAACCCAAAAGAAGCTGTGGATTTTGTGGGGCGGTTTTCAAAACTGTACCGGAGCATCCTTAAATCAAGCGAAAACCCACTGGTATCGCTACAGGAAGAATTAGACTTTACCGGCCATTATTTATACCTGCAAAAAATGCGGTTTGGTAATAGCCTGCAGGTAACTATGGATATTTCTGCATTGTTTACCGGGCATTTTGTGCCTCCGTTCACCCTGCAGTTGCTGGTTGAAAACGCCATAAAACACAATATTATTTCTACTGAACAAAAACTCTCAATCTCAATAATTGCCGCCAACGATTATATAATGGTGTCTAATAACCTCCAGAAAAAACCAGCTGAAAGCTCTGGTATCGGGCAATCTAACATCAGGGAGCGCTACCGGCTTTTAGAAGAAAAAGAACCTGAATTTGTTGAAAAAAACGGATATTACATCGCTAAAATACCGCTGGTAAAAGTTGAGGTAACTGTATGAACTGTGTAATTATTGAGGATGAGCCGAATGCCGCTGCCCACCTGGAGTACCTGCTAAGCCGGTGTAACCGGGAGGTAAAAGTGATGGCCAGGCTGGAAACTGTGAAGTCGGCATTTATGTGGCTGAAACAAAATACACCCGATTTAATTTTTTTGGATGTGCAGCTGGGTGATGATGTAAGCTTTAGCATTTTTGATAATCTCCAGGTTACAACTCCTGTTATTTTTACCACCTCTTATGAAGAGTATGCTGTAAAAGCCTTTGAGCTAAACAGTATCGCTTACTTACTAAAACCGGTTTTGCTGGACGAATTGCAGGCAGCACTTGATAAGTATGACCAATTGTATGCACAGCGGCCGTCCTACGAAGTGCTCGGTAAGCTGGTTCAGCCCTGGCAAAAAAGATTCCTGGTGCAGGCTGGCAGCCTGATACAATCCATTCCCGCTGAGGAAATTGCATTTTTTTTCGTGCAAAACCGCCATTTATTTATAACCACGCGAAACGGGGAACAGTTTTTGTTTGATTCGACGCTCGAAGCAATAGAAAGCAGGCTAGACCCCGAACTATTTTTCAGAATAAACCGTCAATATATTGTATCGATAAATGCTATCGGTAAAATGTTCAATTATTCACGCGGAAGGGTAAAACTAATCACCAATCCTGCCCCCAAAGAGGACATGATCGTAAGCATAGATCGTGCGGCTGAATTCAAAAACTGGCTCAATAAATAGCCTTCACATTCGCTACGTTTTTTTACAGGTTCAATCTTTTATTTTGCGCTTTCAGTTTTTGTAGGTGCAACATTATTAGTCAATTAGGTACCTTTATTACTTTACAACTTTTACTACATTTAGGAAAATGAACAGATTAATCAGCTATGCAGGAATGATTCTGTTGGTTTTGCTTGGCTACTCCAGATCATGGGGACAAGCAGGGTCAATAGACTTAAAAGACGGGACGGGTTCGGTAATCAGCTCACATGCATCTATCAAAGATGCTGTAGCGGCAATACCATCCACAATTTCACAGGCCTATGTTATTGAAATTACGGGTACCTATACGGGAGCCAGTGAAATTTTTCCAATCCAGTTTAAGGAAAAATCGGGCGCCAGCGCTACTAATACTATTACGCTACGCCCGGCCAGCGGTGTAACTAATGCTACTATTGCCGGCAACAACTCTACTGCTGTAATATCCATTGACAGCGGTGATTATGTTGTAATTGACGGGCGTGCAGGCGGCACAGGTACATCAAAAAACCTTAGTATTTCAAATGCCAGCACATCAGCAAGCACAGGCATTATGTTGATAAACGGGGCGACAAATAACGTTATACAGTACGTTAACATTAGTAACTCGTCCACCGCAAGCACAAGCTCATGTATTCGTTTTAATACATCTGCAAATCATACAAGCGGAAACTCAAACAACGTTGCGGCGAATAACAAAACCACAGGTGGCCGCGCCGGTATCTATTTTTCCGGTACTACCGCCAATCCAAACACCAACAATCTTGTGTATGGTAATGAAATAACAAATTATACTGTATATGGAATATATTCTTCAGGCGGAAACGCTGTGGTAAAGGTTGACTATAACCAGATAACTACACCAAATGGGAGCGGAAGTATATATGGAATGTATTTTACCAGCCATATTGATTCGTTAATAATTACACGCAACAGGATATATAATCTTGTAAGTAGTTCAACTACCGGTATTGATGCTATGTATATATCACCCAGCACCTCTGGTGTAATACCTTTAAGGGTAATTAACAATCAAATTTCTCTTAGCAGCACTACAATAACATCACTTAATGGTATTTACATTCTGGGTTCGGGCCAGGTAGAAGCCCAGATTTATTACAATACAGTTCATATAAGCTCTACTCTTGCCAGTGGAAGCAGTAATGGAACAGTCGCGTCTGCTGCGTTTTATGAAACTAACTCAGATGCTTTAAGTGTATATGATATAAAGAATAACATTTTCAGTAATGAGCGTACCGGTGGTGCCACAGGTGCACAGCATATCGCCTTTGCAGTAAGTAATACTACCGGAACTTTCGATTTGGATTTTAACACCTACTATGCTTCATCAAATATTATAAGCAGAAGAGGCACCGCGACTGTTATAGCCAATAATCTGGCAGACCATCAGTCACTGTTTAGTGGTGATCAAAATTCAAATATCAAAAAGGTGAACTTCGTTTCAGCCCACGACCTTCACCTGGCGGGCAGTTCGTTAGGAGATGAAGATTTAAAAGCACTCCCACTTTCAGCCGTAAAAACTGATATTGATAATGACCCTCGTGGAACCCTTACTTATAAAGGAGCTGACGACAACCCGGCTTATCCTTTGCCCGCACCCAGGAATGAAATAGGGGTTAGGAGCATTGATGAGCCCGCTGCCGGAACATGTAACACAACTGCTGATGTTAAGGTAACCGTTGAAAACTTCGGTGTTAACCAGGTAGATACATTTACTGTTAATTGGAGCATTGACGGAGTTTTGCAAACACCTGTAACCTTTTACACTGTGCTGGATACTCTGCTGGGAGCAGGTAGCATGACCGCACAGGTTACATTAGGAAACATGCCGTTATCAGCCACGCTGGCAACCATCAAGGCGTGGACCTCTTTACCAAACAACATAGTTGACAATGTAAAGAAAAACGACAGCAGCCAAAGAAAAGTTCGCACCGGCCTGGCAGCCGGTACCTACACCATTGGCGGTTCAACTCCTGATTTTGCAACTATTTCAGAAGCTGCCGGCATGCTTAATACATACGGCGTATGCGGGCCCGTGGTATTTGATATCCGCTCAGGAACGTACAATGAAAAAGTAGCATTCGGGCAAATTGCCGGTACATCAGCAACAAATACAGTTACTTTCCAGAGTGAAGCCCTGGACAGCACAGCTGTTATTATAACTTCCGCATCAAGTGCAGCAGCCACTAATAACTACACCATATTTTTAGACGGAACCGACAACATTATTTTCAGATACCTGACGATTGAAAAAACCGGTGCTGAAACCAATGCCACTGTTATAAGCATTGACGGTGTGGCAGAAAATGTTAAAATAAGCAGTAACATCATTAAAGGTGTAAGCAGCTCTGCTACTGATGCCAACGGTATACGCTCCGGTATATTCGGTGCCCTGTCAGCTACCACTAAAAATATCGAAATTTTTAATAACTACTTTGAGAATAACTCAAATGGTGTGTGGCTGAATACCACTACCAATTACTCATCGGGCACAAAAATTTACAACAATATAATAAAGGCAAACTATACCGGTATTTTTGCCGCCGGACAGCACAATCCAAGTATACATCACAACGATCTGAGCCGGTTTAACACTTCTTACACAATAGATTTCTACGGTATCAGTGTAAACCTTGTGGACAGCGGTTTATACATAGCCCACAACAGGGTAAACGGCACCAACGGTTATGGTATACGGTTGAGGGATTCTCATGGTTTTGCCGGAAATGAAGGCCGTGTTATCAATAACATGATAACCATGATCTCTAGCGGTACGGCTAATGAGTTTGGGATTTCGCTTGAAATTAAAGAGTCTTACCTGCTTATTGCACACAATACCGTATACATGAATATTGATTATACAGGTACTTCTACAAGTAATCTTGGCGCACGGCCTCTGTATGTACCTGTGGTAACTGCTAACGCCTACAAAGAGCTGCGTGTATTGAATAATATTTTTTACAGTGTTGATAACGGCGTAGCGTTTTACATATCTCCGGGTGCTGCTACGGCAATGACTGAACTGGATTACAACCTGTATTACAGCGGTGATCCTGATGAGTTTAGCTATGTTGGTGCATACCAGGCTGATTTTGCAGCACACCAGGCAATAACAGGTAAGGATAAGAACAGCTATAACCAGTCGATAATGTTTGTAAGCAGTACCGATGCACATATTTCATTTATGCAGAATTATGCATACGGTAAAAACGGTTTGAATATCCCTGTTGATTTTGATGGTGATATTCGCTGTGCATCGCTACCCACAGTGGGTGCTGATGAATATGCTGTTACTCTGAATGCTCCTGTGGCTACTTTTATTGGTCCCAGTGCAGCAGTTACCGGTGACAGGAGCTTCTTCCTGTTCAACGGCAACCTGAGCCAGATAGGTATTTACCGCTGGCTGGTAAACGGTATGGAAGTTGCCCAGGGGCCCAACTTGACGTATGCTTTCCCAATTGCCGGTACGTATGATATTGACCTGATTGTAGAAAACTGTTTAAGCAATGATACTTTCAGACGGTCATATATAATTGCAGACCCAACAGCAGAGCCTACTGTAAACTTCAGCGCTGACAGGAACCAGGTATTTGTTAATGAAAGCGTACAGTTTACTGATCTTTCAGTCAACGGGCCTACCAAATGGCATTGGTCTGTTTCACCCAATAACGGTTCTGTGTTTTTTTCTGATTCCACTGCACAAGACCCCCTGATACTATTTACGCAGGTAGGTAAATACGAAGTTTGCCTTATCGCTGAAAACAGTATTGGCGCAGGCACTCAACGCTGCCGCACTGCATATATTGAAGTGTTCCCGCAAATCAGCATGTGTGGTGAAACTTTCAGCAATGCCGAAAGGGGTAAACTGTCTGATGAAGGCGGCCCTACAGGAAACTTCAGCGACAATACCACCTGTTCTTTCTTCATTAATCCATGTGCATCTGAAGTAAACCTTAAATTCAAGTCATGGGTGAATACCGACCCCCAGGATATACTGTCTATTTATGACGGCGACACCACTGATCCGGCCAACCTGATTGCCACCATCCCCGGCGGAACTGTTAATCCCGGTGGAACAACCGGTTTTACTGCAAAGTCGGGACGTATGTGGATATTGTGGAAAACAGATGCCAGCCTGGATTATGCCGGTTTCGAAGCAGAATGGTCATCGGTGCCCGCTTCGGTTAACCCTACAGTAGCATCGTTTGATATACCCGACACAGCGTTTGTCAGTACTCCCATCAACTTTAAAAACACTTCATCGGGCAGCGGTTTGCTATTTTTCTGGGATTTTGATACTCCGAATTACGAGCCGGACGACAACTTTGCCTATAACAAGGTAAACCCGGTAAAAACATATAGTTTCCCCGGTACCTATAATGTATTGCTGGAATCTACCAACTGTTTGGGTAAAGACACTGTTATCAAACCAATAGTGATAATTAACCCAACTTCTGCACCTGTACCTGATTTTACCGCATCACTCAATAAGTTTGGCGCAGGCGAAACTATCCAGCTTTTTGATCAAAGCGCACAGGGCCCAACTTCATGGATGTGGGAAATAACTCCATCTGCCGGTGTGGCATTTATTGATGCAGCCACCAGTAAAAACCCAAGGGTTATTATTGGCAATGCAGGTATTTATACAGTGAAACTGGTAGCTACGAATAATATAGGCTCTGATTCAATAATTAAAACAGCATACCTGGAAGCCTTGGACTATTGTCTGCCCAACGTATCGAACCTTAACACAGACGTTACCATTCGTCGTGTAGTGTTTGAAGATATCGACCACTCATCAGACTATGGCGTAAACAGGTATAATAACTTTATTGGAATGGCTGATATTGCAGAAGTTACCGAAGGGGGCGCATACAATATCAGCATTGAACGCAATACTAATAACGAGCGTGTAAACTTTGCCGTGTGGATTGATTACAACCAGGATGGTGTGTTTGACAATGCAACTGAACGTGCCTTGTTTGATAGTGCTATTACCGTACAGGTGATGAACAGTACCATTACAATACCTGCCGGCGCTACTTTGGGTGAAACCCGTATGCGTGTGGCAATATCGCGGGCCAACCTTACTACCCTGCCTTGCGGTCCTGTAGTAGTTGGTGAATATGAGGACTACAAAATAAGGATTGTAGTGGATGACTTAGCCCCGGTTATTACCCTGCTGGGTCCTAATCCTGACTTTATTGAGGTAGGCTACGGTTTTACCGATTCAGGTGCAGCGGCTATTGATAATGTGGATGGTAACATATCATCAAACATTACTAAAACAGGCTCGGTAGATACTTTGACAGTGGGCACGTATGTAATTACTTATAAAATTATTGACGCCCGCGGCAATACTGACAGTGTTCAGCGTGTTGTAAACATTACACCTGATGTAACGGCACCGGTATTAACCCTGAACGGCAATGCCACAGAAACAATAGAAGTATTCTCTTCTTATACTGAACAAGGCGGAAGTGCAATAGATAACCCATTTGGCAGTAATCTTACCGACAGCATTAAGATTA
>DASPJH010000586.1:0-2710 GCA_035628715.1 Bacteroidia bacterium | reverse complement strand
TTTGTTGATTTGACCGGCCATGGACGTGCCGCCCGTCATGCTGGATACCCACATGGGTGCATGTAAACTTCTGCCTGCAAACTCAACCGGCCAGTTAATATCAGTAGGGTGGGGCGCTAATACCGGTTCGTAATAAAAACGGCTATCAGACTGGATTTGCGAAACCTGTGAGCGGAAAGCAAGATCTATATGCTCTTTCTTGCGGGCTGATGTGAGTTCCTGTTCCAAAATTCTTAGTTCAGGGCAGTGGCGTCTGCCGCGTTGCCTGTTGCAAAGGTAAGGTAATAACCTGTATGTTATTTATATTAATTCTACACTATTCAAACGCTTATAAATCAAAGAATTTTAAAAATATTTTGTAACGCCGTTTACTTTTTTCTTTGAAGCTGAATAAAACCGTGTAACTAAGTAATTGAAAACATAATATTGTAATCCGATGAATTTAATAGCAAAAACATCAACAAGTATGAAAAACAACACCTTCAAAAGTGCAGGTATTAAACTGCTTGCTCTTTTACTAACCTTTACGTTCGCTTTTACCAAAGCGAAAGCTCAGGATGCCGATATGCTTGAAAAAGCGATTGGCGCCGTAGTGACTGTTGCAGTTTACAAAACTGATGACAACAAGCAAGCCCTTGGTTTCCGCGACAAGAAAACCAATGCCCAGAAAGCCTACGAAAAATTACTGGATTTGGAAGGCTCGCAAATTTCAGGTTCAGGTTTCGTAATTGAGAAAAACGGCAAAAAGTATGTTATCACCAACGCTCACGTGGTGGAAAACGCTGCCGACCTGGCACAGGCCCTGTACGTTTTCAGCATCGACCGTACCAAGTACGAAGTGAAAATTGTTGGCGGAGACACCTATTTCGACTTTGCCGTGCTGGAGTTTGTGACCCCTCCCGGTAAAGAAATCAGCACTATTAAATTTACTACCAAATCTCCCCGCCTGGGCGAGAAAGTATATGCCATCGGTAACCCACTGGGTGAATATCCTTACACCGTAACAGACGGTATCATCTCTGCCAAAAACCGTGTTCGTAACGGTATTACCGGTAAATTCGGTTTCCTTCAAAGCACTGCTACCGTTATCTGGGGTAACAGCGGTGGGCCGCTGGTAAACACCAAAGGCGAGGTAGTAGGTATTAACTCACAGATTGCTTTTGCTCCCCGCGGAGGCGATCCCCTGTGGCAGCCACAAATTAACTTTGCCCTTGAGCATGAAATATGCGAGCGCCTGCTGAACGACGTAGTAACCAACAACGGTCTTATCCGTCGTGCTTATGTAGGTTTTGAAGTTACCCAAACTTATGACTACATGGAATTCATGACCTGGTTTGGCGGAAGCCCGTGGGTACTGCGCGATACTTTGCCTGTAATTAAAAATGTTATTCCCGGTTCTCCTGCTGCCAGCGTACTGGCTAACAAAATAGGCTCAACCATTGTATCAGTAAACGGTGTATTGGTTCGCAGCAACAACGAAGTATTTGGTGAACTTGAAAAAGTTCGTCCGGGCGAAACTGTAAAACTGACCATCTCCACCACCAGCGGTACTGAAAACGTAGAAATCAAAACCACGGAAATCACTACCCGCAGCCTTGAGCAACTGGCTACTTATGTGATAGAGTCAGGCAAAAAATACAAAATCATTAAAAACGACGACGGTTCAATAGCCATCAAAAACACCACTGAAGAAGAATCACTGGCCCTGGGTACCCGCAGCGGCAAAGGCGCAGTATCAAAAGGCGGTGTTAAGCAAATTGATGACTTCTCTACCAGCACCACCTACCAGGTAATTAGCGCCGGCGTTCAGTTCACCAACTACAGCTCTAAATACCGCATCAAAAAGATGAGCGATTTGGGCGCAGCCTTCCGCTTAACTGGCGAAACCGGTACTATCCAACTGTATGTAATGGATGAAAACTCAGAAAGCTGGGAGCCCATGTCAATCACTTTTGACCTGAGCGGCAGCGAAACTGAAAGCCAAAATACGTTGTGGTATTAATCAGAAATTAAAGCCTATAAACCAAGCCTCCTGCAATGCGGGAGGCTTTTTTATTTAATAACTCATTGAGGCGTGAATATTGTGGGATTTTAACGGAGCGTGTAAGCATGCAATGCTTTGAGCAAGCCCTTGCACAGCCTTATTGTATGCCAAATCCACAACCTGCAAAGTGCTACTGTTTTAGCGCAGCGGCACGGTTATTACATTAGTTTAATCAAAGGATTTTTTTATACGGGAGTGCTTCTTTATAGCTGAGAACATATCCACAGAACCTGAGACGGGTAATTCCGACGAAGGGAAAAAATAAAAAGATCCGACGAGAGCAAGGCCCCTTGTGGGTTTTGCTCTCTTTTTTGTATACGGTAAAGTATAAAGTAAGTATCTGTGCAATAGTACCTTATACATTATACCTATATACTTGATACTTCACATGCCTTATACTTCAAACGGATACGTTTCCGGCACCTGGTTGCCGGTGGGGCGTATTTGCAATGAGTGCAGCGCCGTAGTTTCGTCCAGGTATATAAAGGCATCGTACCGCTTATTCACCACACTGGGAACATAATTGCCAAATTCACGCCCGGGATTGTATACCACGCCGATGGCCCTGTGGGGCAGCACCTCATCATAATCGGTTCTGCGGTCAAAAACTATCAGCCGGTTTTTATTGGATTCATGGTGAAGCATATTTTCAAAGCTGCCGCTGCG
>DASPJH010000585.1:0-3306 GCA_035628715.1 Bacteroidia bacterium | reverse complement strand
TCGGTGTTATCACTGAACCAGAATATCCTGCTGAAAAAACCAAACACCTGCGCCTGTGTAAACGGGTCGGGCGATAGTTCGGTGTAGTTGTTCAGCGCAATTTCCGTGGCCATTAAAATATCAAATGACTTTGAGGTAGCTGCAGCCAGCGAGGTTGTATAAAAGCTTTGTATACTGGCCCGGGTAAACTGGGATTCCACGGCATTTACCACCAGGATATCGCTTTGGGGCTTACGGACAAACACTTTTTTAGAGACCGCAAAGCCAGATTTAGCCTGTACTTTATCCACCGCACGGATGTATAACACGTTACTGTCGTTCAGTTTCAGCCCGGGTATTTTCCTGCCCCAGGGGGTTTGACTGCTGCCCAGGTAAATATCGCAATCGGTCACCGTACCGGCAAGGTTGGTACCCACCAGCAGTACATCCCTAATGCCGGGAGGAAGTTTGGTAAACGTGCCGGCGGTATCGTTCCAGCTTATTTCAAAGCTGTCCAGCGAGGATATACCGTCCAAATCATTGGCCTGCCACTGGAAACGCAGGGCGGGGAAAGAACGGTCGGGGTTGCGCGATGGCGTGGTGGTCGGCACATAAAAGTTAACCGAGGGCGCTGTGTTTCTAACCGGGTAAAACAAACGCGCGGGGCTTTCATCCCTGCTGCCCTTGTTATCTATTGCACGCACCTCAAACTCAAAATCAAACGTATCGCTGGTACCGGGAATTATCAGGGTAAATAAAGAGTCCTGTTTGGTGGTAATTTCCCAGGTTCCGCCGTTAATGCGCACTTCATACCCGGTAATATAGCCATCAGGGTCGCTGCCCCACCACTGTATCTGCACCTGCGAAGGGAAGCGGTCGTTACCCACCCGTATAATGGTATCCGTTACCGCATGGGTTTCGGGAGCCAGGTTGTCCTTTGCCGCACCTTCAAAGTCTTTTTTGCAGCCCGCCAGTATAGCCGCTGCAACAACAAATATCAAAAAAAGCCCGGTATGCTTCATTCGCTGCAAAGGTACGTAATTATTGACTTGCCAGTGTTAGGGGTTTATTACGTGAAAACCGGTTTTGTTGTTACACAAAGTTACTTTGTTACAGTTGTTACTACTCTTGCAAGGGTTCCCATGCGATGTCACCTGAGCGGAGCCGAAGGGTGAAGCGTTGGTAAACAATTCAAAGAACTATGCTTCGTACAGCAAAACCGGCCCTTATACTTTGTTCAGGGGACAACTCCCGACATGCTTGTTACTAGTCTCGCAAGGCATTCACCTCGTCCGGATGTGCTACGCCGGTAGTTTATGGCCCGCAAAGTCACAAAAAACGCGAAGAACGGTTTAACGCATTTCAAGTTTAAACGTTACCCTGTTACAGTTGTTACTACTCTTGCAAGGGTTCCCGCGCGAATGACGTCCTGAGCTTATCGGACGGGTGAGGCAGTGACAAACAATGCAGCTTCTTGTAATTGGAAAAAGCCAGTTTTGTTTCCACTAAATTGAAAGTATTTGAAATGTTATAACTCCTCTTCCCTAACCAGCATTAAAATAGCATGGTGGGGCACTATCAGGTATTTTTCGCTGTCGTATTCCACCTCGTAGGCGCTTTTCTGCAGGAAAACCGCCACGTCCCCCTCCTGTGCCTGCAGGGGTAGATATTTCAGCTTGCTTTGGGGTTTCCAGCTTTCGCTGTCATCTTCAAAATTGGGAATGGGATAACCGGGACCCACCTGCATAATGGTACCCGTTTGAACAGATTCTTTTTCCAGCACACCCTGCGGCAGGTACAGGCCGCTTTTGGTTTTATCGCTAAAATTTTTGGGCTTTACCAATACTTTATCGCCCACCAGCACCAGCTTTCTCAGCTTATTGTCTTTGGTAACCTGCATGGCAGCAAAGATAAGGGATTGGAAGGAGGGAAGTAGTCATTCTACCCGCTCTTTTATTTTTTTGGGAAATCTGGATACAGCTTCAGCCTTCAATTCTTTGCTTAACGATGTAAACGGCTGGTTATAAATTTTTAATGAGTATTCGTTTCTGGTGTCGTCGTAAGCCCAATTAATAAGATCTTTAACTTTGGCATATATGTCATAATATACACCTGCACTTGTTTTAATGGATATTACGCTGTTTAGTGGATATTCACTGATAAACCGCTTAACAGTATCATCCACAAATGATAATTTAATTTCTTTATTGCCAATAAAAATAGAATTACCCGGTTTAATAGTAACTACTAAAGTGGTATCAGCTGTTTCACTTTCCGGAAGCGGTGGTAACAGCCCGGGTAGCCCTGGCTCTGTATATCCAATGGCGCACAACTTGGAAATAAATGTTGCTTTATAATACGGTAAACCGAAATCACTTTCGGTTAAATATTTAAGATATATAGATGCGATTGTAGACGGAGTCGGATTATTGATCTGATTAAATTCTGTTTGTATTTTATTTAATTTTTCAGATGTATCCTTTGCAAATCTATCTAACGTTGACATTTTACAGGCCTGATATGCTGAATCCATAAAATATCTTATTATTAACTCTACAGAATCAGAGTCAACATAATAATCAGCATCACCCATTAATTCAATTTTTTCAATGGCAATTTTCAGGCTTCTGGCAGATGTATCCTGCAATGCGCCCTGCTTGATTAAATGCTGCTGTGCTTTATCCACCGCTTCTTCAAGGTCAACGCCCCGTTTACTATAACTTTCTTTTAAGCAGTCGTACAGCCGTTCCTCAACAGATTGTTGATTACTGCAGGAAACAGCAATTAATAAAACAAATAACCAAAAAAATTTATTGTAATAATTTAACAACTGAATGCTATTAATTTCGTAGTATTATCTTTCAAAATGGCATTTCACAGCAATTATAATTGAGCAAAAATCTCTTCGATATTAATCACAAACTGCGGTTGGAGTTTAGAGGTCATCTCTCCTTTCTGCTCAGCAATAGTATATAAATCATAATAGGTATCTTTCCACTCGTATATCTCTATGCTTTGGTTAGCTGGGTCAACAATCCAGTATTCGGGTACTTTGAAACGGTGATAAAGGTCCATTTTTTCTTTGCGGTCGTAACTGACTGAACCGGCTGAAAGAATTTCTACTATAATATCGGGAATGCCCTCAATACATTTTGGGGTAATAATAGCCTGCTTTTCGTTTTCAACATAAATAATATCCGGCTGCACAATATTTTCTTCGTCCAGCTTAACATCCAGTGGGGCGTCAAATAACCGGCCGGTTTGTTTAGATCTTAAAATGGTCATTAACCGGAAAACAAGATTTAAACTTATACTTTGATGGTATGT
>DASPJH010000584.1:0-2553 GCA_035628715.1 Bacteroidia bacterium | reverse complement strand
AATCAATTCTCCATGGATAACCTCACAACGGAACTCATCCGGCAGCAATTCATAGTCGGCATACGTCCAGTGTTTCTTTTGTGTAATTATTTCAGGAAGCATTGTATCAAATTTAGGGATATTTCAGGACTCTTGTTATGTTTTACAGACAGAACAAAAATTATACCTTCAGAAAGGTAACTAAACCTGAAAACTAGTTATAACTACAAGCTCCCTGCAACAAACTTTATTGTTTCCCGGTATCCGCCGCCGTAAACATAGGCAATGTAAACACCAGCGGGAAAAGTTGCCGTGCTGATATCGCGCTCAATTGGCAACTGGTTGCTGCTGTTGATAAACAGCTGTTGCATAATGCCGCCGTACATATCTACAATCATAAAGGTAAGTGTGCCGCCGGTGGGCTTAAACTGCACAAACAGGCGAATGAGCTTGTTTAGCGGGTCTTGTCCCAAAAACATTTTGGCATCGCCGCAAACCCCGCTTGTATAACTATTAAACTGGATGCCCCCGTGGTAAATGGCATCGCATTCGTTAAAATAGGTTTTACCATCACAGGCGCATACCGGCAAAAAAGGATAATTACACTGGTACGTGGGATTTATTGCGAGCTCATCCACGCATTCGGTTTGTGCAAAACCAAGTATGGCAGTAAAAATAAAAACGCCTGTAATTAAAAGTTTCCTCATCAGTGTATCAGTTCAAAGCCGGTGTAAGGCTGTAATGCTGCCGGAATTTTAATCCCCCCTGGAGTTTGGTTATTTTCCAGCAGTGCGGCCACAATACGGGGTAACGCCAAAGCGCTGCCGTTTAGTGTATGGGCAATGGTATTTTTACCCTCTGCACCGCGGTAGCGAAGTTTTAAACGGTTGGCCTGGAAACTCTCAAAATTGGATACCGAGCTCACCTCCAGCCAACGTTGCTGTGCGGCTGAGTATACCTCCATATCATAGGTAAGCGCGCTGGCAAAGCTCATATCGCCGCCGCACAGGCGCAACACCCGGTGGTGCAGCTCCAGCTTGCGTAATAAGCCCTGCACATACTCGCTCATTTCTTCCAGCGCCTGGTACGATTTATCAGGAGTAGTAACTTGCACAATCTCCACCTTATCAAACTGGTGCAGGCGGTTCAGCCCCCGTACATCCTTTCCGTAGCTTCCTGCCTCGCGGCGGAAACACGGAGTATATCCCACATTTTTAACGGGCAAATCCTCCTCGCGAAGAATCACATCCCTGTAAATATTAGTAATGGGCACTTCGGCCGTGGGTATCACATACAGGTTATCAATGCCCACATGATACATCTGCCCTTCTTTATCGGGCAACTGCCCGGTACCAAAACCACTGTCCTCATTTACCAGAATAGGCGGCTGTATTTCAAAGTACCCGGCCTTCAGGGCTTCATCCAAAAAGAAATTTATAAGCGCCCTTTGCAGTCGGGCTCCTTTGCCACGGTATACCGGGAAACCCGCTCCGGCTATTTTGGCGCCGGTTTCAAAATCAATCAAATCGTATTGGGTGGTAAGTTCCCAATGGGGCTTGGCGCCATCATGCAATTGCGCTTCGGTTCCCCAGGTTTTCACTACCTCGTTATCCTCAGGCGTACGTCCTACCGGCACCATTGGGCTGGGCGCATTGGGAAGCACCACCAAGGCGTCTTTCACTTCGGCTTCCAGTTGTTCCAGCTGGCCTTCCAGTTGTTTAGACTGCTCTTTAGCGCTTGCAGACTGTTGCTTCAGTTCATCCGCTTTTTCTCTTTGGCCTAATTTGTACAACTCGCCTATTTCTTTTGCCAAACGGTTTTGAACTGCCAGTAAATCGTCCAGCTCTTTCTGTACGGCCCGGCGCTTATCGTCGGCAGCCAGCACAGTTTCCACACCTTCTTTTGCATTCCTGATCTTCTTGCTGAGTCGGTCAATGGCCTCGTTCGTATACTCTCGTAGATAAGTAAGTTGTAACATCTGATAACTGATTACGGCAAAAATAACCGCAAATAGCAGAAAAGGAAACTCCCCCGCCAAATGAGGTAAAAAGTGATGCCTGTAAACTAATAAAGGCTCCCGTGGGAAGCCTTTATTAGTTATATAAAACAAGTAGGGCCAGTATTAATGCTGACTATCGTGCTGCTCAACCGGTGCTGGTGCAGTACTGTCAGCCTTATCAATCTTTTTAGGATTCCAGCCCAGTACCCCCAGCAGGATAAAAAAGCCTACCACGTAACCCAAAGCCACGTGCCAGCCATGTTTTAACCAGTTGGCCACTGATTTGGCCTGGGGATATATATTTGACAAGGCTACCCCTGCCGACGAACCAAACCATATCATAGACCCGCCGAAACCTACTGCGTAGGCCAGCATGCCCCAATCGTAACCGTCCTGGTTGATGGCAAGAGCGGTAAGCGGGATGTTATCAAACACAGCTGAAACAAAGCCCAGCGAGAGCGCCGTTTGCCACGAAGCCGTGGGCAGTTCTTCCACGGGCATCATGGATGCACACAAAACCAGCGACAACAGGAAAACCGTGCCTGGCAGCGAGGCGGGGATTTCTTTCCAGTCGG